>JAZRIE010000032.1:0-3570 GCA_045645105.1 Eubacteriales bacterium
CTATCGCGGCGAGCTGATCGAAAACTTCTCTGTTCGCTTTGAGGACGGAAAGGCTGTCGAGGTACACGCCGAGCGTGGCGAGGAGCTGCTGAAGGAAATGATCTCCATGGACGAGGGCGCGGCATACCTTGGTGAGGTCGCACTCGTGCCTTACGATAGCCCGATCCGCAATTCGGGCGTGTTGTTCTACAATACGTTGTTCGACGAAAATGCCGCGTGTCACTTAGCGCTCGGTCGCGGATTTACCAACGTCCTGAAGGATTACGACAAGTACACCGTCAAGGAGTGCCACGAAAAGGGCATCAACGAGTCGATGATCCACGTGGATTTCATGATCGGAACCGAGGACCTCTCTGTCACCGCCATCACGCGTGACGGCAAGCGCGTTCCGATCTTTGAAAACGGAAACTGGGCGTTTTAAGGACGGTGACGACATGAACGTAACCGAACGTTTTTTAAAATACGTTAGCTTTGACACGCAGTCGGACGAGAACAGCGAGAGCGTACCCAGCACCCAAAAGCAAAAGACGCTTGGCGAATATCTTGTGCGCGAGATGACCGAGCTTGGGCTTTCGGATGTTCACATGGACGAATACGGCTACGTGTATGGCTGGCTTCCCGCCACCGAGGGCTTGGAAGCACTTCCCACACTCGGGCTGATCGCGCACATGGACACCTCACCCGCCGTCAGCGGATGCGAGGTCAAGCCGCAGATCATTCGTTACAAGGGCGGAGATATACCGCTTCTGAACGGTGAGAGTATTCGACTCGAATCGTTTCCGTTTCTGTCGCGCTACGTGGGCGAGGAGCTGATCGTCACCGATGGCAATACGCTTCTCGGAGCCGACGACAAGGCAGGCATTGCCGAGATCGTCAGCACGTGCGCGTACCTTTGTGAGCATCCCGAGATCAAGCACGGACGCATCGCCATCGGCTTTACCCCCGACGAGGAGATCGGACGCGGAGCAGATCACTTTGACGTGGCGGGCTTTGGCGCGGACTATGCCTACACCGTGGACGGCGGCGAGCTTGGCGAGCTCGAGTACGAGAACTTCAACGCCGCGGCGGTAAAACTCACCGTGAAGGGCGTCAATATCCATCCCGGATCGGCAAAGAACCGCATGAAAAACGCCATTCTCATGGCAAATCAGTTCCTTTCTATGCTTCCCCCCGCCGAAACGCCCGCGCATACCGAGGGCTACGAGGGCTTTTACCACGTTCACGAATTTACGGGAGACGAATGTGAAGCAACGGTTTCCATGCTGATCCGCGACCACGACAGAGGCGCGTTTGAGGCGCGCAAGGCGTTCCTTACTCGCTTGACCGATTATCTCAACGGCGAGTGGGGAAGCGGAAGCTTTACGCTTACGATCCGCGACAGCTATTACAATATGAAGGAAAAGATCGAACCGCACATGGAGCTGATCGAGAATGCAAAGGCGGCTATGCAAGCGGTCGGTGTAGAACCCATCGTCGTGCCGATCCGAGGCGGGACCGATGGCGCGCGGCTCTCCTACGAGGGTCTGCCTTGCCCCAATCTTTCCACGGGCGGCGCAAATTTCCACGGCATCCACGAGCTGATCCCCGTCAATTCACTCCAAAAAATGGTCGACGTGCTGGTGTATTTGGCGACCGACAAAAAATAATGAAGAAAAATTCTGCAAAAAATTCAAAAAACTCTTTACAAACCCCAAAAAGTATGGTATAATATATGCCGTATGACGTGAACACGGTTATCGGATACGAGGTTGCTCCAGGCAACTGTTCACCCACCGACTGCTGTGTGAAACGCCAAAAATAAAAGAAAGGTGAATAACAACCATGATGAAAGACGAAAAGCTCAGCTTGATCGAGCAGTACGCAACACACGAAGGAGACACGGGTTCTCCCGAGGTTCAGATCGCAATTCTGACCTCCCGCATCAATAACCTGACCGTCCACCTCAAGGCAAACAAGAAGGACTTCCACAGCCGCCGTGGACTTCAGAAGATGATCGGTCACAGAAGAAACCTGCTCAACTACCTCCAAAAGGTAGATATCGAGCGTTACCGTGCGATCGTAAGCAAGCTCGGACTGAGAAAGTAAGAGGCTTATAGGGAGTTGGGGAGCAGCGGCTGTCTTGTCACTGCCCCCGCTCCCTGTCTCTTTTTCCGGTTCACCACCCCATTCTTGCGTTGGATTAGCAGTTAACCGCACGCCCGATAGACCTCGAGCGCGGGGTTAAGTGCTAAACCTCCGTAAGAAAAACACAGGAAAAAACGAAAAATATGGAGGAAAAAAACATGTCCAATTCCGTAAGCTCCGCAATGGAGTTCAAAAATTACAAAGTATTTAAGTACACCTACGCAGGCAGACCCCTCGTGATCGAGACGGGTAAAATGGCAGGTCTTGCAAACGGCTCGGTGCTTTGCCGCTACGGCGACACCGTTGTGCTTTGCTGCGCAACCGCATCTGAAAAGCCCCGCGACGGCATCGATTTTCTGCCCCTGTCGGTAGACTTTGACGAAAGAATGTACGCCGCAGGTAAGATCCCCGGCGGATATCTTAAGCGCGAGGGTAAGCCCTCCGAGAAGGCAGTCCTCACCTCGCGTGTGATCGACCGTCCCATCCGTCCTCTGTTCCCCAAGGATCTGCGTAACGACGTCGCCCTGACCTTGACCGTTATGTCGGTAGACCCCGATTGCTCGCCCGAGATCACCGCAATGATCGGTGCATCTACCGCGCTCGCAATCTCGGATATTCCGTGGAACGGACCGATCGGCGGCGCATTCATGGGACTCGTTGACGGCGAGATCGTCCTCAACCCCACTTATGAGCAGCAGAAGAAGAGCGACCTGCAGCTGACGGTTGCCGCTTCCATGAAGAAGGTCGTCATGATCGAGGCAGGTGCTAATCAGGTTGACGACGAAACCATGTACAACGCCATCATGAAGGCACACGAGGAGATCAAGGATCTGCTCGCGTTCATCAACGGCATTATCGACGAGGTTGGAAAGACCAAGTTCGAGTATCCCTCTTGTGAGCTTGATCACGATATGTTCGACGAGATCTTCGACTTCTGCGAGAAGGACGTGATGGAAGCCCTCGATACCGACGATAAGAACGTTCGTGACGCAAAGATGGTTCCCGTCAAGGACGCCATTCTTGAAAGATTTACCGAAAAATATCCCACTCTGCCCACCATGATGGACGAGCTGGTCTACAAGATCCAGAAGAAGATCGTTCGCCGCTGGCTGCTCGTTGACAAGAAGCGCGTGGACGGAAGACGCATGGACGAGATCAGACCTCTCGCAAGCGAGGTCGGTGTTCTTCCCCGTACCCACGGCTCGGGACTCTTCACCAGAGGTCAGACGCAGGTGTTGACGGTTGCAACCCTTGGCACGCTGTCCGAGGCACAGATGCTCGACGGCATCGACTCCGAGACCTCTAAGAGATATATGCACCATTACAATATGCCCGGCTTCTCCACCGGTGAGGCAAAGCCCGTAAGAAGCCCCGGACGCCGCGAGATCGGTCACGGCGCATTGGCTGAGCGTTCGCTCATTCCCGTTCTTCCCTCCGAGGAAGAAT
>JAZRIE010000033.1:0-4474 GCA_045645105.1 Eubacteriales bacterium
CCTCGGCGAAGTCGTCGGCGTCGATCAAAAGCTCGCGGGTAAAGGCGACCTTGCGTGTGCCTGCCTCGGGGTCTTGGGGATTGTTGGGGACTTCAAAGTACTCGACCTTGTCCTCGGGGTAGTTGGTAACGACGACCTTGATCGGATTCTGAATGCAGATGCGGCGGGGGGCTTTGAGGTTCAGCTCCTCGCGCAGGCATGCCTCGAGCTGACGAATGTCCACAAGGCTGTCGGACTTCGCAACGCCCGTGCGGTTGATGAAATCAAGGATCGACGACGCCGTATAGCCGCGGCGGCGCAGACCGCAGAGCGTGGGCATACGCGGGTCGTCCCAGCCGTCTACCACGCCGCTTTCCACGAGCGTGCGCAGAAAACGCTTGGAGAGGACGGTATAGGTGATGTTGAGGCGCGCAAACTCGATCTGACGCGGAAATCCGACGGGATTGGGAATATCCACGTTGTCGCGCACCCAATTGTAGAGCGGACGGTGGATCTCGTATTCCAGAGAGCAGAGCGAGTGGGTAATGCCCTCAAGCGCGTCCTGGATCGGGTGTGCAAAGTCGTACATGGGGTAGATGCACCACTTGTTGCCTTGGCGGTGATGCTCCACGTATTTGATGCGGTAGATGACGGGATCGCGCATGCAGAAGTTGCCCGACGCGAGGTCGATCTTTGCACGGAGCGTATATTTACCCTCGGGGAACTCTCCGTTCTTCATGCGCTCAAACAGATCAAGGCTCTCCTCGATCGGTCTGTCGCGCCAAGGCGAGACGGCGGGGTGCGTCAGGTCGCCGCAATATTTGGGATCGCGGAAATCCTCGGCGGAAAGCTCGCAAACGTAGGCAAGACCCTTCTTGATCAGCCCTACGGCAAGCTCGTAGTCCTTCTCGAAATAGTCCGAGCCGTAAAAGAAGCGATCCTCCCAATCAAAGCCGAGCCAATGAATGTCCTCTTTGATGGCGTCCACGTACTCGGTGTCCTCTTTTGCGGGGTTGGTGTCGTCCATACGCAGATTACATTTGCCGCCGTACTTGCGCGCGGTGCTGAAATCCACGCAAAGTGCCTTACAGTGACCAATGTGAAGGTATCCGTTCGGCTCGGGGGGGAAGGGGGTGTGGATCTTCAGGCCGGGGTTGCTTGCGAGATCCTCGTCGATCAGATCGAGGATAAAGTTTCTTTCTAATTCTTCCATTTTCTATTCAAACCTTTCTCAGAGTCAATTCAGCCTTTCGATCATCGCGCGGACACGGCGGACCGTTTCGTCCTTGCCGAGGATCTGCATGACGGTATAAAGATCGGGCGCGTTGAGCTTGCCCGTGACCGCCACGCGCAGGAACATGCTCACGTCGGCAATGCTTCCGCCAAAGGCAGAGGGATCCTGCTTGTAGACCTTCATATCGTCGGAAAATCCGATCGAGCGGGCAACGGCTTTGATCTTTTCAAACCACGTGTTCATGTCGTCGGCGGAGTCGTAGGTGGCAAGGAAGCCTTCCAGAGCTTGGCAGATCACCGATGACGAGAACTGCTCGGGGTAGGCGTCCTCCTGCACGCAGTCGAAGAAAAATCCCATATAGGGCTTGGCGTCCGCCCAGGTGGCGAGGTCCTTTCTCGGCTTTTTGCCGCCGCGACCGATCGCAAAGATCGCCTCAGTAAAGGCGGGATCGCGCGCAAGCTTGGCACCGAAATCGGGATCGTATGCAAGCGCCCATGCGGTCACCTCGCGCGTCACCTCTGCGGCACTCATACGCGAAATGACGTTCTTGGAGACGTCATTCAATTTATTGAAATCGAACAGACAGCCCGACGAGCTCATCTTTTTGACGTTGAAGGGGAACTCGGTGTAGGGCTTGTCGGGATTTTGCATATGCCACTCCTCGTAGTTGGAGTTGAGAAGCGTCATGATATACTCGCAAACGCAGGCGGGAGCGTAGCCCATGCGACTGTAGTCGTCCATGTTCGCGCCCATGTCGCGCTTGGAAAGCTTTTTCTTGTTGCCGTTCTCGTCAAGGCGCATGATCTGCGCGATGTGCAGATATTTGGGCAGACGGAAGCCGAGATAGCGGAACAGCATGATGTGCTTGGCAAGGCTGGGAAGCCATTCCTCGCCGCGAATGACGTGCGTGGTTCCCATGAGGTGATCGTCCACGGCGTGTGCAAAGTGGTAGGTGGGGATACCGTCGGACTTGAGCAGGACGAAATCCTCGTCGTTCTCGGGGATCTCCAATTTACCCTTGACAAGATCGGTAAAGGGCGTTTTCTTCTCGGGGTCGCCGTCGGCAAGCAGACGAAGCACGAAGGGATTGCCCGCGTCAAGATTTTCCTTGACCTCGTCGAGCGTGATCTCGCGCGCCTTCAGCATTGCCTCGCGCTGTGCCGTTTGATCCTCGTGCCAATCCCTTGCCTTGATCTCGGCTTTTTTGTCCACCGCGTTCAGCGCGTCAAGCTCCTCCTTGGTGGTGAAGACGGGATACGCCTTGCCCTCGCGCACGAGCTGCTTGGCAAACACGTGGTAGATCGGCGCGCGCTGACTCTGACGGTACGGACCGTAATCGCCCTTGTCGCAGATCTCACCATTCTCACCGATCACCGCACCCTCGTCAAAGCAGATGCCGTAGTGCGCAAGCGTGCGAATAAGCCCCTCGGCGGCACCGTCCACCTCGCGCTTGGCGTCGGTGTCCTCAATGCGCAGGTAAAACACGCCGCCGCTCTGGTGTGCAAGTCGCTCACCAATGGTGGACGGAAACAGACCGCCAAAATGCACAAAGCCCGTGGGGCTTGGCGCAAAGCGGGTGACCTTTGCTCCCTCGGGAAGCTGTCGGGGCGGATATTTTGCCTCAACGTCCGAGGGCGACTCGGTGACGTTGGGGAACAGAAGCTCGGCAAGCAGCTGATAGTCCATGATAGAAGTTCCTTTCTTAACTGAAAAAATCACAGATAGATGATCGAGTCGAGCGCATCCTCAAGCGTCGTCGAGTATTCGTGACCCGGATAGATCGGCAGATCCTGACGGAGGGCTTTGAGCGAGATCAGGGAGTCTCGCATCGCGTTGCGGTTACTGCCCCAAAGGTCACAGCGACCGTGGCAGTTGGCAAAGAGCGTGTCGCCCGTGACGAGAAATTCGTCGTTGCAAAGGTAGCAAAGTCCTCCGGGAGAGTGACCCGGTGTGTGAATGACGCGGATGGTCTCGCCGCCAAGGTCGAGGACCTCACCGTCCTCAAGAAGACGGTCGGCAGGGCGGTGCGACTGCTCCTTTTGGAAGCAGTGATAAAAGCAGCTCTTATGCGCGTCGAGGAGCATGGGGGCGTCGCAGGCATGAACGCAGAGCGGTGCGCCCGTTGCGTCACGGAGCGTGTCCACCGAAATGGTGTGGTCAAAATGACCGTGCGTGAGCAGAATATAGTCGAGTGTTACGCCTGCGATCTTCAGTGCGTTCACGATCGATTCCGCCTTGGCACTCGGATCGACCACCGCCGCATGACCGTTGGCGGTCAGCAAATAACAGTTGGAGCCCCAAGAGCCGGGGTATAAATTGCGGATCTCCATTTTCATTTTCTCCCAAAAAATAATTTTACATTATATTATATCATATTTTTTTTTGCTTGTCTACTGCTTTTTACTAATTTTGTTTAATTTTTGCCCCTTTTCTTGCAGGGGACACGGTCAGGAGGCTCCCGTAAGAAAAGACTTGCGCAAAAATTCCCAAAATCATCCAAGGAATGCGCGGAATTTCTTGACAAAGAAGGGCGGATACTGTATAATATAATAAATATACTTTTGTTGATAGGACAAGGATCGGAAAAAATGGTCTTTTCTTCGCTGATATTCATGTTTGCATACCTGCCGCTGACGCTGGCGTGCTACTATCTTGTGCCGCGCCGATGGCGGAACGTGGTGCTTTTTTTGGTCAGCCTCGCCTTTTACGGGTGGGGGGAGCCTGTTTATATCGTCTTGATGGCGATCTCGATCACCACGGCGTATCTGTTCGGCTTTCTGATCGAAAAATACCGCGAGACGGCACCAAAGAGGGCAAAGCGGGCGATGGTCGCGTCGCTTGCGGTCAACCTCGCGTTCTTGCTGTTCTTTAAATATTACAACTTTTTTGCGGTCAATCTGTCGCGCCTGCCGCTCATAGAGATCCCCGTGATCGAGGGCTTGGCGCTTCCCATCGGCATTTCCTTTTACACCTTCCAGATCATGTCCTACACCATCGATCTCTACCGACGCGACTGCGCGATCCAGAGAAATTACGTCTCCTTCGGAGCCTACGTCACGCTCTTTCCGCAGCTGATCGCGGGACCGATCGTCCGTTATCGCGACGTCGACCGTCAATTGACCGAACGCCGCCAGAGGGTGGACGACTTTGGCGCGGGGGTTGCGCGTTTTTCGTGCGGGCTTGCCAAAAAGGTTTTGCTTGGCGACGCGCTGGCGGCGGGCTACGAATATTTTAAGGGAATGGCGGCGTTTGAGCCGACCT
>JAZRIE010000034.1:0-14441 GCA_045645105.1 Eubacteriales bacterium
GGACGGAATTGCCGCCAAGTGGCTCCGCGCGGGAGCGGACGGCTGGCGTCTTGACGTTGCCGACGAATTGCCCGACGCTTTCCTTGACGAATTGAACGAGACCGTTAAGCGAGAGACGGGGGGCGAAGGACTTTTGATCGGAGAGGTTTGGGAGAACGCGGTGGATAAGATCGCATACGGAAGCCGCCGCCGTTATCTGCGTGGCGGTCAACTCGACAGCGTGATGAATTATCCCTTCCGCAATGCAGTCATGGCGTTTTTGCTTCACCGCGATGCCGAGACCTTTTACGACATTCTGACCGAGATCTACGGAACCTACCCGAAAACCGTCTCGCACGCGCTGATGAATCTGCTTGGTACGCACGATACCGAGCGGATTTTGACGGTACTTGGAGACGACGGCAACGGTGAGGGCAAGGACAACGACACACTTGCGTATATGCGCCTGACCGACGAACAACGGACGCGCGGTGTGGCACTTTTAAAGATTGCATCAGCGCTGCAGTTTACAGTTTACGGTGTGCCGTCGATCTATTACGGCGACGAAGCGGGGCTCGAAGGATATCACGACCCCTTCTGCCGCAGACCCTTCCCGTGGGGGCGTGAAGATCAAGAATTGCTTGCGCACTATCGTGCGTTGGGAGCGATGCGCGGACGGCATCAGGTGCTTGCGCAGGGCGAATTTCGCTTTTTGCTACACACGGAGCATGCGGTTGCCTTTGAGCGGCGCGACGATGCGTCGGGCGACCGATTGACCGTCATTGCCAATATGGACGACAATGACCTTGTGCTGACACTTGACGGCACACAGCGCAACGCGCTGACGGGTGAATCCATAGGCAATACCGTAACCGTGCCGCCTGTTTCTTGTGTCATTCTTGAAACGCTTTAAAAAGAGACGCTTTGGTTTTTATGTGCTACCCTCGTTGTCTTGCCCCCTGATATGGTATCCTTAGCCTATAAGCTTATGTAAAGGAGTGCAGTTGTAATGTTGGACGTATCGACATGGATGGAGCAGTTTTTAAATGTCCTGAAGGGGACTTTTGGGGATCGTATTTGGTTCGTCGGCTTGCAGGGGAGCTATGGTCGCGGTGAGGCGGTCGAAACAAGTGATATTGACGTCGTTGTGATCTTGGACGTGTTGTCGCCTTTGGATATTCACGCCTACAACGCAATGCTGGATCGGTTGTCTCACAGGGAACTGGTTTGCGGATTCCTTTCGGGAAAGGACGAGCTTCTGCAATGGGAGCCTTCCGATCTTTTTCAGTTCTATTACGACACGAAGCCTCTCTACGGAAGTCTTGATGCGTTGCTACCGCTTCTCGATGAGTCTGCCATTCGCAGAGCTGTCAAAATTGGGGTGTGCAACATATACCACGGATGCGTTCACAATATGCTGCACGAAAAGAGCGAGGACGTTTTGCGGGGGCTGTATAAAACTGCGTCCTTTGCGGTTCAGGCGGTCGTCTTTTTGCAAACGGGACGCTATATCAGCAGTCAAAAGGCACTGTTGGAAATGGTATCTGCGGGCGACCGAGTGGTGGTGGATACCCTTTTGCAACTGAAAAACGGTGGTACGACGGACTTTGATAGAATGTCCGAGACACTATTCGTTTGGGCAAAAAAACAAATCACAGATGAAACGAGTAGGGAAAGGGAGTAGATGGGAATCGGAATTCAGATCTGCGGGTTAAACGGAGCCGGAAAGAGTACGTTAGGAAGAGAATTGGCAAGGAAATTGGCTTTTTCTTTGATTGATAATAAGAGCTTGTGAAGCGAAACAACAGAGAACCCGCGTCTCAAACGAGGCGCGGGTTCTCTGTTTGCATATAAAATTAGTTGCGGAAGGCTTGGTCAAGCGGTTCGATCATCTTGCCAGCTCGTAAATTTCCACTTCCCAAGGAGCAAGCGCTCTACCGCCGTCCATAGCGGGGGTGGTGTTTTTCTTGTTGGTCAGTCTGCGATTCCACTTGCTCGCCGCCAATTCTTCGGGAACGGCAAACGTTGCAGGCTCGCCCGAATAGTTTGCAACAACCAAAAGCGTCTGACGTGCGCAGCTACGCAGATATACGACCATCTGCTCGTCATCTTCAAGCAGGAAGCGCAGATCTCCGTCGATGATCGCGGGATCCTCACGACGCATCTTGGTCAGCTCCTGATAGAAGGCAAAAATCGACTCATCGGATGCGCGGTCGGCTTCCAGGTTGATGCTTTGATACTTGGGGTTGACCTTCAGCCAAGGCTTACCCGTGGAGAAGCCTGCGTTTTCGGTGCCGTTCCATTGATAGGGCGTGCGTGCGTTGTCACGGCTTCTGGGTGCCAGTGTGTCGATCGCTTCCTTGGGTGTTGATCCCAATTGGATCATGGAGTGGTAGTCGCCCAGCGTGTAGCAGCAGTTGTAGTCCTCAATGGTGTCGTACTTGACGTTGACCATACCGATCTCCTCACCCTGATAGATAAAGGGCGTACCGGGGGTGGTGTGGATCAGCGTTGCAAGCAGCTTTGCAGAGGCAAGACGGTTCTCCTCGCTGTCATCGCTTCCGTAGCAGGAGACCTGACGCGCCGAGTCGTGGTTGGAAAGATACTGCACGGGCCATGCGTTGTGCTTCATGACCTCAGCCCAGCTTGTTTGCACCTTACGGAACAGCTTGGGGGAGATGTGAAATCTTCCGCGCCATGCGAGGTCGAAGTGGTAGACCATATCAAGCTCCTCGCGGTCGCCGCAGATGTAGTCGAGAGCGTTTCTGTGAGAGACGCCTGCGCCCTCGCCAACGGTCATGCACTCGCGAGGACCGAACACCTCTTTGTAAAGCTCGTGAATGATGTCGTGAATACCCTCTACGTTCGTACACATGGTGGTGTCCACAACAAAGCCGTTTCTGTCAAGCTGAGGGTTAGGCTCTTTTGTCGTGTCGGGGAAGCCTGCAGGCTTTTTGAAGCGCGTGAAGACGTCAAGACGGAAGCCGTCAACGCCGAGGTCGATCCACCAATGAAGCATATCGTAGATCTCGCGGCGCAGGGGCTCGTATTCCCAGTTGAGGTCGGGCATCTTGATGGCGTATTGGTGCAGATAGTATTCGCCCGTGGTCTCGTCAAACTCCCACGCAGAGCCGTTGCCCTCGCGGAAGTAGCTGCCCCAGTTGTTGGGCTCGGAGCCGTCTTCCTTGGGCGGCTGCCAGATGTAGTAATTGCGGTAGGGGTTGTCCTTGGACTTGCGGGACTCCTTGAACCACTCACATTCGTCGGACGAATGGTTCAGAACCATATCCATGATCACTCGGATACCCATGCCGTGAGCCATGTCGAGAAGCTCCTTAAAGTCCTCGAGTGTACCGTATGCGGGGTCGATGTTTCGGTAATCGGCAACGTCGTAGCCGTTATCGACCTGAGGGGACGTGTAGATCGGCGTAAACCAGATGCAGTTGACACCCAGATCGCGAAGCACGGGAAGCTTGGACATCACGCCGCGCAGGTCTCCGATACCGTCGCCGTTGGAATCGCAAAAGCTCTTACAGTAGATCTCATAAACAACGGCTTCCTGCCACCATTTCTTTTTCATCGTAATAATACCTTTCTTGTAGTGTAATCGCCGGAAAAAGTTTCCTCCCTTATTTTATCAAATCTTACGCGAAATGTCAAGAGCAGGAGGAAATTTTTTGAATTTTGGGCTTGACTTCTTGTAAGATGTTTGTAAGAAATGCACTTAAACAGCTTCAAGCAGTAAGATTTTCCAAACAAACACCTTTAAAAGGATACATGAAGTTTCCTATTGTAAAAATCAATTTTTTATTCCAACGTAGCCCGTTTGCTCAATGATGTATTGTCCTTCATCGGAAAGAATCCAATTGATCAGCACCTCTACGTTGGGGTTGGGGTTGTTTTCATACGTCACCGCATACACGGGCGTTACGATGGGATAGCTCTTATTTTTTATATTTTCAACAGTAGGAGCGACTCCGTCAATGGCGATCATTTTGATGTCGGGATTTTTGATGATCCCTTCGACATAATATCTGAATGAAAACCCAATAGAGTCGGATTTGCTTTGATAGTCAACAACCTTCTCGATGATCTCCCCCATGCCTCTTATTTCCGTCGTTTCAGGCTCTATAATGGGGGTATCTCCCATAAAGCGGATCAGCATGCTTTGACTACCGCTGCCTTTGTCTCGTTGGAACGCAACGATTTCCTCGTCATTTCCGCCAACCTCGCTCCAATTTGTTATCTGACCCGAATAGATTCCCTTGATTTGCTCAACCGTCAAGCTGTTTATAGGATTGTCCTTGTGAACAAAGAAAACGAATGCTTCCGTACCGATCTGCGTATATTTGAAGACTGTTCCGCATCTGCTTGCGTAATCGATCTGCTCTTTTGACGGAGCGGCTCCCAAAAAGATGTCGGTCTCCTTTTCGGCGAGCTTTTCATAGCCGCCTACGGTGTTGTTGTATTCGAACACGCCGTCTCCGAGCTTGGTCGTTTTGGGATAGACGGCATTGACAAATGCCGAATACACAGGAAAAGCCGCCGTTGCACCGTCGATAATGGGAAGGTTGTCCGTGAGCTTCAGCGTCTGACTGTCAAATTTTACGATTTTCGAGTCCTCAACGAAGGGCAGGTATTCGTTCACGTTAATATTGGGAGTTACGTCGACCGTAATGCTTTCCTCATATTTTTCTATACTGTATGGAATAGCAAATGCAACGCCGACGGCAAGCAAACAGCACAACCAGCTGATCAGGTATGTTTTTCTTTTTTTCAGCCAAATGAAGGGCATTATTGAAGGAATGAAAAGGATTGCGGCGATTGACAAAATGATTCCTGATACGCTTGTAGTCATAAGTGCCATAAGAAGGCAGAGCAGAGCGACCACAGAAGAAACTATGGAGAACCCTATCGTTAAGAGGATCTTAATTGCTGAAGTAATTGCTTCTCTTGTGTTTGAATTTTCCATATCCGACACTCTCCTTTGTTTTTTATAATTATACCACAAATTCGCGGGTTTGCAAGGGGGGTATTTCATTGAAAAGGGGCTAAGTTAAGGACTCATCCCCCTGGTTTAATGGTTTAAAATAAAATGGCTTTACGCAATCGTGACAGTGGCTTTCAGCCTGACGTCGTCCGATGCCGCTGCAACCGAAACGGTGTAGCGCCCCTTGAGCAGCGTCCAACCGTCGTTCCAGACGCGAAGATCCTCTTTGCTTACCGTGATCGATACGTGCTTGGTCTCTTTCGCCTTCAGGTCTATCTTTTCAAAGCCCTTCAGCTCCTTGATCGGTCGGTCCTCGGCGCCGTCAATGCCAACGTATACCTGCACGGTTTCCTTGGCATCGATCTCTGACGTGTTGGTCACTGAGAATGCTACGTTAAGCGCGTCTCCCCGATCGGTGACGCAAAGATCGGAATAGGCAAAGGTAGCGTAGGAAAGACCATGACCGAATGCAAACATCGGTTTGATATCATCCTTTTCAAAGCCGCGATAGCCGACATAGATATCCTCGTTATATTTACAGTTGGTTGCCTGATATTCACCGTATCTGTGGGCGGGACTGTCCTCAAGCTTGCGGGGGAGCGTAAATGGCATCTTACCCGAGGGGCAGACTTTACCGCAAATGATATCGGCAAGGGCGTTTCCGCCCTCCATGCCCGCATACCAGCTCCATACGACAGCCCTTACGTCGTCAAGCCAAGGCATGGTAACGGGAGATCCTGCGGTCAGCGTTACCACAGTGTTGGGGTTTGCCTTTGCAAGCAGGGGGATCAGCTTGTTCTGATCACCCTTCAGATCCATGTGAGGCTTGTCGTAGGACTCTGTATCAAGCGTGTGACCAAGTCCGCCGCAGTAGATGACGGCATCCGCGGCGCGCGCTTTGTCCAAAAGTGTATCGATCGGCATTTCACTTGGGTCGCGTGTCCAGAGAAGCTCTACGGGACACATACCGACGCTGAAGACCTCAAAATAGATCTTAATTCTGAATCCCTTTTCGTAGTGGCGCGTGAATACGCGCGGAACGCCGTTGTTGAAGGCTCCAAACCATGCGACCGTTTCGTCATTCATTTTCAGACGCGAGCCGCGGTCTGCGATCGCGTAGAAGGTGTAGTCTCCTGTTTCGGGGATTGTCAGCGTTGCGGTAAACCGCCTTGCGACGCCCTCGTGGACCACCTCGACCTTATCCACGTAGTAGACGTCGGGCTTTCCCTCGAACAGCGTATTATCATAACACTCCATCACAAACGCGCGACAGCCTGCCTTTTCCTCGGCGATGTCGAGATATTCGGTGGGAATGGGATCATAGCTGCAGGAAATGTTCTTGATGAACTCAATGTTTTCCTCACCGTAGCGGTTGATCAGTCCCTGTAGAGGCGTGATCTCGTAAAGCGCCTTTACCGCACTCGAGTTTCCGCCGTGACAATGCTGTGTGACGGCATGGTCGCCAACCACCAAAAGCTTTTTGATCTCCTTTTTCAAGGGAAGCAGTCCGTCGTTTTTCAAAAGGACGATCGCCTCGGACGCGATCTTGTACGTTGCCTCCTGATGCTCCTTGGTATTGAAGGAGCCGTTTTTGCGGTTGGGGGAGAGCTTGTTGACACGCAGCATCAGCCGCAGAATGCGTCTGACCTTGTCGTCAAGCGCCTTTGCAAAGACCTCGTCGTTTTCACAGAGCGTTTCGAAGGCGTCGCCAAGAAAATATTTGTTGTAGTCGTTATCCTCAACGACCGTACCCATTTCAATGTCCAGACCGTTCAATGCAGCTTCTTTGGTGTCATGAACGCCTGCCCAGTCGCTGAGATACACGCCGTCCCAGCCCCATTCACCCTTGAGAATGTTGTTGACGAGGTATTGATTGTGACAGCAGTGCTGACCGCGGTAGAGATTATACGCGCCCATAAAGGAGTAGGCGCCCACATCAGCGGCTGCCTTAAATCCAGGGAGATAGATCTCGCGAAGGGCTCTGTCGGACACCTCGACGTTCACACCTGAGCGGTCGAGCTCTTGATTGTTGAGCGCGAAGTGCTTGACACACGCGGCGGTGTCCGCACTTTGGATGCCTTCAATCACGCCGGGGACCATGTTGGATATGAGGTAGGGATCCTCGCTCATATACTCAAAGTTTCTTCCGCAAAGCGGGGTGCGGATCACGTTGATGCCGGGACCCAGGATAATGTCTTTCTTGCGGAAACGCGCTTCCTCGCCAAGCACCGAGCCGTGGAGATAGCCCAATTCTCGGTTCCAGGTGGCGGCAAGCGCCGTGCCCGTGGGGAGATACGTGCAGAAATCGTCGGTACGACCTGCCGTTACCCAGATGTGACGAAGGTTTTCCTCGCGGACACCGTGAGGCCCGTCGTTCATTGTCAACTCGTCAATGCCTTGAGAGGGAATGCCTGCCGATGCAAATTTGGAATTGCCGTGGCACATTTCGATCTTTTCGTGCAGGGACATTTTAGACATGATCTCGTTTATTTCTTTTTCAATGCTTTCGGATGTTCTTTTCATAGCTTGTCTCCATATCGTTTTTTTGTTGAAGGATGTGTTTTTATTTTTATGACTTCATTATACCACATATCCGCTCCGAATTCAATAGACTTTTCAAATTTGCGTAGTGTGATCAAAAAACAAGTAAATACTCAAACTGACTTCCACTGTAATTTTCACTGCGAAAATTACTTTAGGAACTTACTTTTTCAAAAAAGTTTCCCACAAAAAAACCTCAACCTCTTGCAAAGCGTCGAAAAATGTGATATACTATTATACAATAAAATATATCTTATCAAGAGTAACGTAGTGACAGGCACGATGATGTTACAGCAACCTGCCGTGGGTAAGGTGCTAATTCCTGTTAGATGAGAGCCGAATGCTCCGTCCTTGCGGAGTTTTTTTGTTGTCAAAAAGTGGAGAGATATGTTTTAGAACTTTAAAACATGAGAGGAAGAAAGAAAAAATGAGCAGAAAACTATTTACGAGTGAATCGGTTACCGAGGGACATCCCGACAAGATCAGCGACAAAATTTCCGATGCGATCCTTGACGAAATGCTTCGTCAAGACCCCATGTCGCGTGTGGCTTGCGAGACCTTTTGCACCACGGGCTTGGTTTGCGTGATGGGCGAGGTGACCACGACCGCGCAGGTCGATATTCAGGACATCGTTCGAGAGACGGTTCGCGAGATCGGCTACGATCGCGCAAAATACGGCTTTGACTGTGATAGCTGTGCGGTCATCACGTCGCTTCACAAGCAGTCGCCCGACATTGCTATGGGTGTGGACAAGTCCTTGGAAGCCAAAGAGGGAACCGATACCGACGGTCTTGACACGGGTGCGGGAGATCAGGGCTTGATGTTCGGCTACGCGTGCGACGAGACTCCCGAGCTGATGCCGCTTCCCATTTCGCTTTCGCACGCCTTGGCAAAGCGATTGACCGAGGTGCGCAAGAATGGAACGCTTGCTTATCTGCGTCCCGACGGAAAAACGCAGGTCACGGTCGAATACGACGAGAATGATAAGCCGGTGCGTGTGGATACCATCGTCATTTCGTCTCAGCACAGTGCCGACGTTGAGAACGCGCAGATCCGTGCAGACCTCATTCGCGAGGTGGTAGAAAAGACCGTTCCCGCCGATATGATGGACGCCGATACCAAGATCTACATCAACCCCACTGGACGCTTTGTGGTAGGCGGACCTGCGGGCGACACGGGACTTACGGGACGTAAGATCATCGTGGACACCTACGGTGGCTACGCACGTCACGGCGGCGGTGCTTTTTCGGGCAAGGATCCCACCAAGGTTGACCGTTCCGCCTGCTATGCCGCGCGCTACGTTGCCAAAAACGTGGTCAAGGCAGGACTTGCCTCCAAGTGCGAGGTACAGTTGGCTTACGCGATCGGTGTGGCAAAGCCGGTTTCGGTTCGCGTGGATACCTTTGGCACCTCTGCGGTCTCGGAGAGCGAGATCGAAAAGGCAGTGGTTTCGCTGGTCGACCTGCGCCCTGCGGCGATCATCAAGCGTTTTGATCTGCGCCGTCCGATCTACTGTCAGATCGCGGCATACGGTCATATGGGGCGCGAGGACGTAAACGCTCCTTGGGAGGCGTGCGATCTCGTCCCCGAATTGACAAAACTACTGAAATAATTCACAGCTCCGCCCCTTTTTGCATACCCTGCCAAGGGAAGGGGGCGGAGAAATGTTTTTTTGGTTTTTTTGGAACATTCTTGTACTGTCGTTTTCGGTCTTTGGCGCGTACTGTGCGATCAAGACTCTCAGCGAGACACTGTTTTCGTCGGATTGTATCTCGGTGGCACTTGAGGTGCGCGAGCCGCAGGAGATCGAGGATATGGATATGCTGCTGCGAGAGGCGCAAAGCCTTTCGATCCGCCGAGGGCGTGCGCGTCTGGTCGTCCTGATCTCATACGACCTGATGGACGGCACGTTGGGCGAGGGTGAGGAGCTTTACGACGACTATATGGCGCTGCTCGATCGCTACGGCGCGGAATGTTATCTGATCGACCTATAAAGAAACAGGAAAGGGGTGAAAAAATGGAGGACATCAATCTGACGGTTGACGACAATGGATTGCTGAAGCTTTCGGGCAGTATCGAGCACGTGATCTATTCCAACGAGGAGAACGGGTTTGCCATTTGCGATCTCGGAACCGACACCGACGATCTCGTCACGATCACGGGGATCCTTCCCTATATCGGTGCGGGAGACGTGGTTACGGTCTATGGCAGATGGGTACACAATCCCAAATACGGGCGGCAGTTTAAGGTCGAGCAGTTTGAAAAGCAGTTGCCTGCCGACCGCGCGTCGATCTTGCGATATTTGTCGTCGGGAACGATCAAGGGGATCGGCCCCAAGACCGCACAACGCATTGTAGATGAGTTCGGTGACGAGACCTTTGACGTGATCGAAAATCACCCCGCATGGTTGGCTTCTATCAACGGAATTACCCCCAAGCGCGCGCAAGCCATTTCCGAGGAATTTAAAAACAAGGCGGGGATTCGTTCCGCCATGATGTTTTTTCGCGAATTCTTTGGCGCAGCAATGACGGTGCGCATCTATAAAAAATGGGGTGGAAGTGCTGTTGATATTGCCAAGAACAACCCGTATCTCCTATGTGAGGAGATCGAGGGCATCGGCTTTGAGCGTGCTGACCGTCTCGCCGCGAATCTCGGGCTCGAACGCGAGAGCGACGAGCGGCTTTGCAGTGGTGTGCTGTATATGCTTGGCGCAAACGCGGGACAAAACGGTCACGTTTGTTTGCCGCGTGAGAAGCTGACGGCAGGGGCAGCCAAGCTGCTCGAGACCACCGAGGAGCGCGTGGAGAGCGCAGTTTCTTTGCTGCTTGGGCAACAAAAGCTTCGCGCGGTGCAGTTTGACGGAGTCTCCTATCTTTACGATACGCAGCTTTATGAGCAGGAAAAATACATTGCGCGCAAGCTCTGTCTTCTCGATCAGGTCTGCCCAGCCATGGACACTGCCAATATCGGCTCGTTTATTCAAAAGGAAGAACACGATAGCGGTGTGCAGTATGCGCAGCTGCAAAGACAGGCGATCTTTGACGCGCTCGAAAACGGCGTGATGCTGGTCACGGGTGGTCCCGGAACGGGAAAGACTACCGTGGTGCGGGCGCTTTTGCATATCTTTGACAGCATGGGACTCCAGGTCGCACTCTGCGCTCCCACGGGGCGTGCGGCAAAGCGGCTTTCGGAGTCGACCTCGTGCGAGGCAAAAACAATTCACCGACTGTTGGAATACGGTGGTGAGGAGGGCGGACGCGTTCGCTTCCATCGCGACGAGAAATGTCTGCTGGACGAAAACGTGATCATTGTGGATGAGGCGTCTATGGTCGATACGCACCTGATGAGTGCCTTGTTGCGCGCGATCAAGCCGGGTGCGCGGCTCGTGGTGATCGGAGACGCTGACCAGCTTCCGTCGGTGGGAGCAGGAAACGTGCTTCGCGATCTGCTCTCAAGCGGTCGGTTTGCCACTGTGCGCTTGACCGAGATATTCCGTCAGGCGCAAAAAAGCCTGATCGTCACCAATGCCCACGCGATCAATCGCGGCGAGATGCCAACGCTTGACGTCAAGGACAACGATTTCTTTTACCTGCCGCGTCTGACCGATGCCGAGATCGCGTCAACCATCGCACAGCTTTACAAAACGCGCCTGCCGCGCACCTACGGGGACCTTGCGGTGTACGGCACGCAGGTGATCACGCCCTCTCGAAAGGGAGAGACGGGAACCGAGAATCTCAACGTGATCCTGCAGGCGGCACTCAATCCGCCCGATGCACAGAAGCGCGAGCATCGTTACCGTGAGATCGTTTACCGAGAGGGCGACCGCGTGATGCAGATCCGTAACAATTACGAAATGGAATGGGAGCGCGACGACGGAAGCACGGGCGCGGGTATTTTCAACGGTGACATCGGTGTGATCGAGGCGATCAATCCGCGTGATGAAAATTTGGAGATCCGTTTCGATGACCGCCGCGTGACCTACGAGTTCAATATGCTGGACGAGCTGGAAATGGCATATGCGATCACGGTGCATAAGAGTCAGGGAAGCGAGTATCCCATCGTCATTTTGCCGCTTGGGAGTGCGCCGGGAATGCTCCATTCGCGCAACCTGCTCTATACGGCGGTCACCCGTGCGCAAAGCATGGTGATCCTGGTCGGGCGAGCCGAGATCGCGCGAGCCATGGTTGAAAACAACCGTCAATCCATGCGTTACACGGGGCTTGCGCATTGGCTGCAGGGGAGTAACGTATGAGTCTTATATCCAAGCTGTTGTTTCCCCCAAGGTGCGCCGCCTGCGGTGTTTTGTTGGATTGGTACGCCGTCAAGGAGACCGATGCGCTCTGTCGGACCTGCCTTGCCGAATGGGAGAGTGCCAAGACCGTGACCTGCTCGATTTGCGGGGAGCGCGTGACGCAATGCGCCTGCGTGACCGACGAGATGAAAAAGGCAAAATGCCAAGCCTTTCGCAAGCTGACCTATTACCACGGCGGTACGCGTGACCGCGTACAAAACCGTGTGATCTTTCATATCAAGGAGTCGCGCGATATCCGCACCATACGTTTTTTAACGAGTGAGATGAAGGACGCGGTTTCAAAGATGATCTCCGAATCTCTCGGCGAGACGGTCGTGACCTACGCGCCTCGCGGAAGGGCGGCAAGGCTGAAATACGGAACCGATCAGGGCGAGCAGCTTGCCAAGTCGTTGGCGCGTGTGTGCGCCGTTCCCTGCCGTCGGCTGATCAAGCGCGCACGCAGACGTGATCCCGAGCAAAAGGATCTGTCCGTGACCGCGCGTAAGCGGAACGCAAAGGAAGCGTTTGCGTTGGTGCGCGGTGTGGATCTGAGCGGCAAGCAGGTGATCTTGGTCGACGACATCGTCACGACCGGAAATACGACCTCGGCATGCGCGCGGTTGTTGCGCCGTGCAGGCGCGCAGAGCGTGATCTGCGTGGCGGTGGCATCCGACGACGTCAACCGTGAGATCACATAATTGGCGATTTTGGGGTCGGAAACCGAAAAAATTTCAAATACGTATTGATTTTTCGGTCTGAATCATGTATAATGAAGAAGGATCGGAATTCATTTCCAAAGGAGGTGTGCCGCGTGGCGGAAAAAGCGAACGAAAAAAACGGACAAGCAGGAAAGCCCGTCAAATTTAAAAAGAGCAAGCGTGCGGGATTTTTGTCGCGTCTTGGCAATCTCAAATTCAGCCGCAATATCGGCATCGACCTCGGAACTGCGACCGTATTGGTCTACGTGCAGGGAAAGGGCATTGTTCTGGAGGAGCCGTCGGTGGTCGCGATCGACACCATTACCGACCGCATCCTCAAGGTTGGAGAGGAAGCCCAGCAGATGCTTGGGCGTACCCCCGGCAACATCACCGCCGTGCGTCCCTTGCGTGACGGCGTGATCAGTCAATACGAGGTCACACTCAAAATGATCCAATATTTCATTCGTCGCGCCTGCGGAAATATGTTTTTCCGTCCGCGCGTGATGATCTGTATTCCATCGGGAATTACCGAGGTGGAGGAGCGTGCTGTGATCGACGCCGCACACGAGGCGGGCGCGCAAAAGACCTATCTGATCGAAGAACCCACAGCCGCCGCCATTGGTGCGGGTCTTGATATTTTTGCGCCCAACGGAAACATGGTGGTGGATATTGGCGGCGGAACCACCGATATTGCCGTGCTGTCGCTTGGCGGTGTGGTGGTTTCCGAATCGATCAAGATCGCGGGCGACAGGTTTGACGAGGCGATCATGAAATACGTTCGCCGTAAGTACCGCGTGCTGATCGGTGAGCGGACCGCCGAGGCACTCAAAAAGCGGATCGGTGCAGTTTACGACCACGATGAGCCGACCTACGTTGAGGTGAAGGGCAGATGTATGACGCAGGGGCTTCCCAAGCTGATCACCATCAGCTCCAAGGAAATGATCGAGGCACTTGCCGAGCCGACCACGGCGATCCTTGGCGCGATCTGCTCGGTCATTGAGCGCACGCCCCCCGAGCTGCTTGGCGACATTCTGCGCAACGGGATCGTGATGACGGGAGGCGGAAGCCTGCTTTACGGCTTCGACAAGCTCGTCACTCGCGTGACGGGAATTAAAACGCGCGTTGCCGACGACGCAGTCTCTTGCGTTGCCATCGGTACGGGAAAATCACTTGACAATCTCGACATGCTCCGCGAGGGCGCGATCAATCTTTCCCGCGAGCGGAAGGTTCGGTTATAAAGGGGACGCGGTTTTCTTGGGGAACTTTTTGAAAAAAGTTCCCCAAACCCCTCAAAAACTTTAACTGCATTTATGATATAGGCTAATCGGGGATGTTTGTGCCCCGACTTTTTGTTTGGGGCATAAATGGGGAAGTGCACGGACAGTTCCTCAGGTGCTCCCGATAGCCGGCAGGGTCCACCAACCCTGCCGGCTCCATCAAGCTTGTTTCACGTAGGGGACAACGTTTATTTTCGTACAATCAAAATTCGACACAAAAAAGTCAACGCAGGCGTTTTTTACATCTGCGTTGACTTTTTTAGCTGTTTTTATTCTGCCGAAACGATATAATCGTAGATCGGCTGACCGCCCGGAATGGTGACGATCTCTGCCGAGATCTTCTCGCGCAAAATGGCGGTTGCACGCGCGGCGCGCTCGTCGGTCACGTTCTCGCCCGTAAAGACGGTGACGTAGGATGCGTCCGAGAAGGCGTCTCCGATCGCGGCAAGGCAGGTCTCCTCGTTGTCGGCGGAGCAGGTGATCTTACCCTCAACCAGCGCAAGCGTCTGTCCGCTGCTGATCTTAATGCCCTCGATCGAGGTGTCACGCACGGCGTAGGTGACCTGCGCGGTACGAACCGCGCCGATCGCCTCGTTCATGGAGGCGGTGTTGGTTTCCTCGTCGCCGTCGGGGTTGAAGGCGATCATTGCCGAAATGCCCTGCGG
>JAZRIE010000035.1:0-2139 GCA_045645105.1 Eubacteriales bacterium
CGTGTTATCCTTAACGGAGAACACGCTAAAACTAAGTTTGCCCTTCGGGCAAGTGAAGTTATCTGCGATAGTGAAGTTCACTTCGTGAGTGAAGTTTCGCCTAACGGCGAAGTAATGGCAAACTTAACTTCACTGTGAGCCTGTGGCGAACAACTTCACTGTGCTCGATGCAAAGCATCTGCACAACTTCACTTTTGCGTCAGCAAAAACTTCACAAAGCAGAAAAAGAGAGTTAATGGCTAAAACCGTTAACTCTCTTCTGTTTTTATCGCTAGTTTCGCATTTGTTTTACAAATGCTTTGGGCTATGCCCATGCCCCTGTTTCAAATTCTCCGATAAGAACCTCACCCTTTTTCCTGCGGTGCTTTTTTTGCTATTTCTATTGAAACCTTCAAAAAAACATGATATAATAGAAGCATAATCATCAGGGAGGATGGATACATGAAAAAAACGTTATTTACCAGGCTAATCCCGCTTCTGTTGGCATTTTTGTTCTGCGTGAGTTGTCAGACGCAACCGTCGGACCACACTCCCACAGGCACCGTCACCGACACGATTGAACAAGCAGATTCACCGTCTAATGGCGAGGTGCGTCTTTTGAACGACGTTTCCCTTGAAGAATACTGTCTCGTTTATTGCGACGAGGATGTTGACTACAGCTTGCGTGCCGCGCGGTATATTCAGTCCGAGATTAAGGCAAGAACGGGCGTAACGCTTGCGATCAAAGAGGATCACGCCTCGGAGCAGAAGCACGAGATCGTGGTCGGTGATACCTCTCGAAAGATCTCCAAGGACCTTGATGCTGACACCCAATACATGCAATTTGCTATTTTTGCCGATGAGGAAAAGATCGCGCTGGAGGGCGATTATTTCGTCATTGCGGCGGCTGCCTATTTCTTTGTGGAGACTTATATTACCGACAATTATTTTGACGCGTCGATCCCCAAGCAGGTGTCGATCCACGAGCCGATCCAAAAGGAAACCAAGAATTTTATCGTTCTGATTGGAGACGGCATGGGCGTATATCAAACGCTTTTGTATGACGTGATGGACGTTCCCGCGTCGGGGAGCTACGCGTACAGCGACGGAGAGGACTTCTTCTACGGATATCTGTTTCCCAACCAAGGCAAGTCGAGAACCGACTCGCTCTCGGGCGTTACCGACAGTGCGGCGGGAGGAACGGCACTTGCATCCGGATACAAAACAGTCAATAAGTACGTCGGAAAAAACCAATCCAAGAAGGATGTTATGTCGCTGACCGAGCTTGCGGCATCTATGGATAAGGCAACGGCGGTCATGTCCACTGAGGCTTCTACGGGGGCTACGCCCGGAAGCTTTTCTGCACACGCAAATCATCGTGACGATTCTGCTGTCATTCAGGCTTCACAACAAAAGCTAACAGAGAACTTTGGCACGCTGATCCGTTGCAATTATAATCATTACAACATAGACGGTGTTGCGCAGATAGAGGACACCATCAACGAGACTCTTGAAGTGCTTTCCGAGAACGAGAACGGATTTTTCCTGATGTACGAGGAGGCACATATCGACAAGCACTGTCATAATAACGATAAGACCAACACCTTTTACGCGCTCATGCGCTTCAACCAAGCCATCGGCGTGTTTATGGAGTATGCCTTCTACCATCCCGAGACCTTTGTGCTGATCACTGCCGATCACGAGACGGGTGGGCTTTTGCCCAATTCGTCGGGCGGTTACTCCTATTCGCACGGCAACCATTCGGGGGCTGACGTTCCCGTATTTGCCTATGGTATGCGGGCAGAGGTCTTTCACGGAAAGACGATTGAAAACACGCAGATCCCCAAAACCATCGCGCATATGATGGGAAAGAAAAACTTTGGCGCGGACGACCAATATAAGAGCCTTTTGCCTTGATCGTAAGACGTTCGCAAACCGCAAGGAGACAATATGTTAGAGATTGCCCCAAAAAAGGACTTTGAAGCGATCTTCTCGCTGATGGAGAAGAGCTTTCCCAAGGACGAATACCGCACGCGGGAGGAACAGCTCGCTCTGTTTGACCGACCGCGATACCGAGTCTATCTGTACCGTGCGGAAGAGGACGGTGCGATCTGCGGCTTCGCGGCGGTCTGGACGCTTGGGGAGGTTTGCTTCTTGGAG
>JAZRIE010000036.1:0-11030 GCA_045645105.1 Eubacteriales bacterium
ATATTTCGTTTGCTTGCGAACACCCATACAGAACTCCTTTCATCCATATTATCAATTGTACAAAAAGCTTGCGTACCCTCTATAAAAATAGTTTTTTCTTTTTTGTGTAAAAGTTTTTGGTAGAGGGGGTGCGGGGGAGACCCCTTTTTACAAAAAGGGGTCTCCCCCGCAAAAAAACTCCCATATCCTCAACAACAAGGGATCAGGTCGCCGCCCATGCAGTCGCAAAGGCAGTCGGCGCAGATCAGCGTCGTACAGAGGTCACAGCAACCCGAGGACTCGGTGGTGTTGTAGCCACCGCCATAGGTGGATGCTTGCGCGCGCAGACGGTCGCGGGCGGCGCGGTATTCGGCGTTGTAGGGATCCATACCTGCGGCACGGTCGAACATTTTTTGCGCGTCCAAAAAATATCCGCGTTTGTAGAGGACGCAACCCATCAAGAAGCACCATTCGGCAGTTTGTTCCGATGCGCCTACGCTGTGGAGCAGACGCTCAGCTTCCTGAATTTCGTTTTGATTGATCAAGCGACGAATTTCGGCAAAGGTTGCGTTGGACGCGCCGTCGGTGCGGGGATTTCCGTTGTAGGCGTTATCGCCTGACGACGAAGCGTTTCCACGCCCCGAACGCATTTTTTGAATTTCCTCGTATGCAGCGTTGATCTCTTGCATTTTTTCGGTTGCCAGATCGGCAAGGTCGCTATCACGGTACTTGTCGGGGTGATATTTGCGCGCAAGATCGCGGTAGGCTTTTTTTACCTCGTCGTCGGTGGCATTAGGCGATACGCCCAATACCTCATAGGGGCTTTTCATATTCATCGTTACCTTTCAGTCAAGTCTAAATTCTTTTCTGTGACCCGCTTTCCCGTTTGGGGAAGCCCTAAATAGAGAATGTTAGAAAGGATCTCCCTGAGCTCGGGGGCGGGGTAGTCGTCGATCAAGAGGACGGCAGATTCGGCTTTGCAGAGCAGAGCGGTGAGAGCCAGACGCAAATTTTCCCAATCGCCTTTGGTTGGTGTCTCTCCAAACAGACGCAGATAGGGATTAAAGCGACCTCGCTTGCGATCTTCCGCAAAGTCATCAGCCGCGTCGGCAAGGTAGATCCAATGTCCGATCGCCGAGCCGATCTCGGCGGCAATGCGGGCGGACGTGTCGGAAAGTCCCTCGGAGAACACGGCGCGCATCAATTGCCCAAATTGCTCGGCAAGCGCGTCAGCTCCCGCAAAGTCGGGCGAGGCTTCATACTCCGAAAGCTTTTTTAAATGCTCGGAAATGACGGTGTCCAATACGGGATAGCGTCGTTTTGCGCGTCTGTATGCAGAGCCTAAGAACGGGCGCATCAGCACGGCGCGTAGCTTTTTTGCACCGCGCTCGTCGTGAAGATCGTCAAGAAGCTTGTGATAGACTAACAAAGCCGACGCGTCGGCGCAATAGTCGAGTGCTTGGCATTTTTGCGCGGTGGGACGTGGACGGAACGGATGCAGAAAGCAGCGTTGCTTTTTAATTATGGGGGCTTCTCCCGACAGAGCAAGGCGCACCGCTGCCAAAAATACGAAATCGTAGCTGAGGGTGACGCGTGAGCAATTGCCCGTGCATTTGCCCATGCGGTGACAGAGACCGCAATACAGAGCGCGGTAGTAGTGATATTCACGCATCCGAAGCTCCTGCGCGTCGGTCTTTACGTATCCAAGCATTGCCGTTCCCCCCTTTTTCGGTCATATACATTATATCATACATTATTCTAATGTAAAATGCAAGAGGAATTTGTAAATTATTTGTAGACGGAAGGCAAGGCGACAGAGAATGGTGTCGCACGGCGACGAAAAAATTCTTTTTCTCGTTTTCCAATTTGTTGATATTGGGTTCATAATTTTGTTGTATGATAAAATAAGGAATTTAACGGAAAGGAAGACGAGCTATGTTTCAAATACTGATCGTTGAGGACGACAAAAACGTTCGTCGGCTGATGTCGGCGGTACTGACACGCTACGGCTACGAGCCGATCGAGGCGGGGGACGGCTGTGAAGCACTTGAAATCATGGACCGCAAGCACGTCGATCTGATCCTGCTTGACGTCATGATGCCGAGAATGGACGGCTACGAATTTACCAACACCTTGCGCACGAGCGGATGTACGATCCCGATTTTGATGGTGACGGCACGCGAGACGCAAAACGACAAAAAGCGCGGCTTTATCGCAGGGGCGGATGACTATATGGTCAAGCCCGTGGACGAGGAAGAAATGATCCTTCGCATCGCGGCATTGCTTCGTCGGTCGCAGATCGCGGGGGAGCGGAAGCTGACGGTGGGCAGCACCACACTACTGTACGACTCTCTCTCGGTCAAGACCGAGAGCGGTATGATGGAATTGCCGCAAAAGGAATTTATGCTTCTGTTCAAACTTTTGTCGTACCCCAACAAGATCTACACGAGAAGACAGCTGATGGACGAGATCTGGGACATGGACAGCGAGAGCGACGAACGGACGGTGGACGTACACGTGAGCCGCGTCAGAGATCGCTTCCGCAACAATGGGGATTTTGAGATCGTGACCGTGCGCGGACTCGGATATAAGGCGGTCGTTCAAAAATGAAGGAAAAAAAGCGTATGGAAGCGCGCGAGCAGCTTCGTTGGCGGCACACGCTTCGTTGGCGGCTGACATTGTTCGTCTTTGGCATCATGATGGCGTCGGGCGTGATCACGGCACTGTTTTACCTCGGCGTCATGCTTCTGTTTGCCAGAACCCCCATTGTGATCGCGCTGACCGTCAACCCTCTGTTTTTGTGCATTTTCTTGCTCTGCGTGAGTGCAGTGATCGGAACCTTTCTCTCAGCACTGTTTGGAAAACTGCACCTGCGACCGATCAAAATGCTTTCGGATGCGACCAAAGAGGTAAAAAAGGGAAACTTTAAGGTGCAGGTGGAAAACGACGGCATGCCCACCGAGACCGAGATGGGACGCTTGATCGACAGCTTTAACGAAATGGTACGGGAGTTGGATGGCATCGAGCTGTTCCGCAACGACTTTATCAACAATTTTTCACACGAGTTCAAAACGCCGATCGTTTCGATCCGAGGCTTTGCAAGGGAATTGCAGGTAGGCGACCTCGAACCGTCGCAGCGGCAGGAATACGCGCGTATCATTGCCGAGGAATCCGATCGGTTGGCGCGGCTATCCATCAACGTGCTGGAGCTTTCCAAGCTGGAAAACCAATTGATCGTCACCGACCAGACCGAGTTTTATCTGGACGAGCAGCTGCGGCAATGTATTCTTTTGCAGGAGACGTCGTGGACGAAAAAGAGCTTGGAAATGATCCCCGAGCTTGACGAGGTCGTCTTTTTCGGCAACGAGGAGCTTCTGGCGCATATCTGGACGAACCTGATCGGCAACGCCATCAAATTTACCCCCGACGGCGGCGCCGTTCGTGTGTGTCTGACGGCAACCGAGAACGAGGTGACGGTGAATGTGAGCGACACGGGCGTTGGGATGTCGGAGGAGATACAGGCACACATTTTTGAAAAATTCTATCAGGGTGACGTCTCGCATCACCGTAGCGGATATGGGATCGGACTGACCATGGCGGCGCGTGCGGCAACGCTGTGCGGCGGTAGGATCACCGTCGAGAGCCAAGAGGGGAAGGGCAGTACCTTTACCGTGACCTTGCCGAGGAAATGACTGAAAGACCGTCATCAAGCCCTCGATGTACAGTCAAAGAAATCTGCGTTTGCGCATGATACTTTGCTGTCTGTAATACAGGATGACTGCAAGAAAACCCAAGGAGCAATACAGTCACTCCTTGGGTTTCTTCTTTTTACCTACTCTACTGTTGAAGGGAAAATGCCTGCAACCGTCATACTTTTATGTGTTTGGCGCTTCTCCCGCCACCCACGCTGATGGCAGTATATAATACTTACCCTTTTTTTGACCAATAGAATCCGGCGATATCACCACATACCCAATCTTACTGGACGGTGCCCACCATTTATCCGGTCCATTTTCCTGCGGAACAATCAATGTCTGATACACAACGATGGACGAGCCGTTTTCTATTTCTGTGAATTCCTCAAACGTGTACAAATAATACGAAACGATCTCCCCCGCCTCTCGCGTGCAGGTAAGTACAAATCCCAAATTTCCCGCTCTTGGAATATTGTTCATATTTCCACCGGAAATTCCGTTTTCATAGCACACGATCATATCTCCGTATTTGCTCATATTGGAATGTAAAACATTTGCAGGATTCAAGCCGTATTTTTTGGAATACAGAATTTCTTGCAAAATTGCTTGATGGTTAGTCTCCAATTTGCTGTCCTCTTCGGTTCCGGGCAATATCTCTTCGGGCGCGTATAAAAATTCCTGCAAAAACAACGAAATATTTTCGGGATCGGTAAATTCGTTGTAATACCACTTGGCAAAAACATTGGAGATTGTGAAGATAATCGTCAAAAAGGTAAGAAGCAATAACAATCTAATACTACTCTTCATTTTCATCTGTTTCCTTTTTGAACCGCGATTTTCAGTTTCCCTGTTCTTTCGGTTATCAACAACTCCACTTTAGGTGCTTTCTTTTGTACCGTCAGCATCAATCGGAAATGAGAAATTTGAACAGGACTCACTGTCACAGGGGTTGCCAAACGTTTGCGGAATACGGACGACTCTATCGGCACCGTTACACGGTTATCGGTATAGATCAGCCGTTGCAAGCGCATTTCCTTTTCCATCTGAACCTTTTTCTCTACAATAGGTGTGACGATCAAAGCGAATACGACCAATAACACGCACAACCATCCTGCAGGTGACTGCATGAACGAAACGAAGCTGCCAACGAACGGCACACGCTCGCCGCGATAAATCGCTCGCATCTGACCGTAACGCACGGGATAGCGGTCGGCGATCTCCACCGCGTCGCCCTGCAATTTAAAATAGCGTTCGTTTGGGTGGCTTTCGTTCGGTTCTTCAATTCCCACGATACGGTGAATGATCATCTTGCCGTCCTGCTCGTACACCACCACGTCGTACAGCTTCAGATCAAATTCGTTCGGCAACGGCTCGGTCACAATCAAATCCATCATTTGAATCTGATCGTTCAAGCGATTGTCAAACAAATAGTCGTTCTTCTCATACGGATACGCCATAGAGCCGCTTTTTACAACCTTTAACGCACCGTAACGGTTGGCATATTCATCCTCGTTTACATGCAAAAACACGGCAAAGACAAAGGTTGCGAACAGCGCAACGCAAACCACGCCCGAAAAGATCCTTGCGATCAAGTCCGCCGCATTGCTCTTTTGGGGCTTTTTCTGTTCTTTATAAAATTCCTTGAGGATCTTCTCATCCTCAAGCCCATGCTTGATCAGGCGAATGGTCAGACGAACCACGTGCGTCAACAACATAGTAAACAACGCGGTCAAAGCCACAAACACGATCAGACATAGGAAAAACGTATATTTTTCGTAAGCCGTCATGGGGTTATCTCCTTGACAAATTCAACCCATGCGGGGCATGGGTTGAATATCGGTACATCAATTTTCTTGCGGATCAAGCGCACTGTGCTCGCCAATGGTGATCTTAAAATTACCTTTACCGAGAGCTTCCTCAAATTCGTGGTACGCCGCAAGCGTAGTCAAATGAAAGTCTTCTGTAAAGCTTATTTTTTCGCTAATGTCCGCAGGGTTAATGATTGCCAAGAACTTACCGTCGTCGGATTCCGTCAAAGACAGCCCATACGTCGTATTTAATCTTTCCAAGTTGTCATTCTTATCAACCTTAATCAATTTATTCGTTTGGTCAAGAGTATCCGTCGAATAAATAATGGTATGCGACCCGTCCACGTTGAAAATATTTTTGCCGTTGTAGGTCATTGCGTTGGAAAGCTCCAGCATAAACTCCAAATTAACACCGTTTGCAATTACATCAGCAGCAGCCTTGTTAAAGGGAGCGAAGACAAAGATCATATATCCCGTTACTTCGAGCTCGGGGATGTAGTCGCCCGCTTCGTTTTCACCAACTTGTGTGTTACCATTGTAATCATCATTGATCGTGATCTTCATATCATTCTTCAACAACCTGATGTTACCTTTTTCATTTCCCTGCGAAATGTAGGCATCCATGTTAGCGGTGAAATACTGAACGTCGGTATTGACCGCGTTTTGCTCCTGATAGTTCCAAGTCGCGTACACGCCTCCAATGGTTACGATCAGAGCAAGTGCAATTAAAATACTGATTTTTTTCATGTTTTAAAACCTCCTTTTTTTGGTATTTATATTATAGCAAAAAAAGGAAGCAATGTCAAGTAACTTTAAAAAAATTTTGCATCTTGCTATTGCTTTTTGTGTAAATTTAATAATTGCAACTTACTATTGCAATTTGAGACAAAAATTTTTAAGAAATTTGAAAAAAGGTCTTGACAAACGCGGCTTGCTTTGGTATAATATATAAGTCGCAAGACATTGCTGGTATGGCTCAGTCGGTAGAGCACGTCATTGGTAATGACGAGGTCATCAGTTCGATTCTGATTACCAGCTCCAAAAAAGCACACTGCATCGCGGTGTGCTTTTTTAAATTTATTGGGAAAATATGCCTTTATGCGTCATAATTACCAATAAATTCTGTCAAAACTTTGAAAGGATTGTGCTAATAAGTTCTTGACTTTTGCGCCAAGCTTATATATAATTATTGTAAGAGTTTCTCGCAAGAGAGACCAATGAAGAGTAAAAACACGGGCGTTGGACATCTGTCCTTCAGTGCCGACCGAACGGGGAGTTGTCGGGCGGACGAAAAAGAGCGATCTCGCTCTTGCGGTTCGTGTTTTGCATCCCGCTTCATACGGCAAAATCGGAGTATCTCTCCTTGTTCTGCCATATGGGTGGAAAAAAGGAGGTATTTTTATGAACAGTCCTGTTTCCGCACGCGCCAAGATCTATCGCATCGCCATCGACGCTATGCTCATTGCCATCTTCGTGATCCTGAGTATGGTTCCGTCCGAGATCTCATGGGCATCGCTTCCCGTATTGCTCTGCGCATTTCTGATCAGCCCGATCGACGCAATCACCGTGGCGGTCTTCGGCTCTTTTATCGAACAGCTGTGGTACGGTCTTAATGTTACCACGGTTCTGTGGATGCTTCCGTGGGCATTGTTTGGTTGCTTCGTGGGGATTGCCGCATTTGCGGTTCGTAAAAATTCGAAGATCTGGAAAACCGTTGTGATCATTGTGTGCGGCGAGTTGATCTTAAACCTTGCAAACACCACGGTGCTTTGCTCACTCGGCTTTTTGTCGCTTGATTTCTCGGCATCGTTTGGCGCACTCGTAGTCTTGTATATCACAAGAATGCCGCAGGCGATCATTCGCGCGGTATTGTCCTCAATCGTCGTTCCCCTGCTTCTCCCGCCGCTTCGCCGAGTACTGAATCGGATGCGTTAAGGAGACTCCCTTACTATTTTTGTTCGAAAGAGGTTTTTTATGACTTGTCAGGAAGCCATTCAGTATATTCACTCCAATTCTTGGCATCAATCAAAGCCGGGGTTGGAGCGTATCCGCGCATTGCTTTCCGCGATCGGGGACCCGCAAAAATCGGTGCGCTGTATCCATGTGGCGGGAACGAACGGCAAGGGTAGTGTTTGCGCCATGCTGGACTCGATCCTGCGCGCCGAGGGCTATCGGGTGGGGCTCTTTACCTCTCCCTTCATTTTGCGCTTCCATGAGCGGATTCAGGCAGACGGCGAGCAGATCACCGATGCTGAATTGGCAGAGGTCACCGAATACGTGCGTCCCTTTGCCGAGGCACTTCCCGAGCCACCCACAGAATTTGAACTGATCACTGCCATCGGCTTTGAATTTTTCCGCCGTCGCGGTGTCGAGATCGTGGTGCTTGAGGTGGGGCTGGGCGGAAGACTTGATCCTACCAACGTCATTGAGGATCCCTTGCTTTCGATCATCACGGATATTGACTTTGACCATACTAAGCAGCTTGGCAACACCATTCAGGCGATCGCCGCGGAAAAGGCGGGGATCATCAAGGAGGGTCGTCCTTGCCTTTACGGTGGGAGCGGGAACTCGGCTTGCCGCACCGTGAGAGCCGTGGCGGCGATGAGACACGCGCCGTTCTATACCGTCGATCGCTCGGACTACCGCATCAAGGAAATGACGCTTGCGGGAACGGTCTTTGACTTCGAGAACTATACCGATCTTCGTCTGCCGCTTCTTGGCGTCTATCAGCCCTACAATGCGGCGATCGTGCTCAATGCGCTCCGCATCATTGAAAAGGAGGGCGTGACGGGATCAGAGGAGGCTTTGCGCCGCGGACTTGCGTCGGTGCGTTGGATGGCAAGATTTGAGCTTTTGAAAAGCGATCCCGTTGTCCTTTATGACGGAGGACACAATCCGCAGGGCATCTCTGCCGCCGTGCAAAGCGTGGGGCAGTATTTCCCCGAACAAAAGGTCAATCTTCTGACCGCCATGATGATGGATAAGGACTTTGACCAGATGATCCACCGCTTGAAGCCGATCGCGGGAAAGGTATACACCGTGCGCCCCGATACGCCGCGTGCGTTGAGTGCCGAGGAGCTTGCGAAATATTTTCAATACCATAAGATCGAGGCAGAGCCATACGAGAGCGTCGTCGATGCCGTGCGTACCGCAATCGAGGACAGTCGCCGTGACGGTGTTCCGCTTATCTGTCTTGGGTCACTTTATCTTTACGAGCACGTGGTGAGAGCCATGGAGACTCTTGAGCAATAATCAAATAAACGTGAGTTCGTAACCATCCTCACGTAAAACAAAACTAGGGAGAGAATGTCATGAATCGTTTTGAAAACAGGAAAAAGGCAAGGCTTTTATACGTCACGCAGGCGGGGCTCATCGCCGCGCTCTATACGGTGCTAACGGTGTTCGTTGGTGCATTCGGACTTTCAAGCGGTGCCATCCAGCTTCGGATATCGGAGGCACTTTGTGTGCTTCCGTTTTTTTTACCTGCGGCAATTCCGGGACTTACGGTGGGATGTCTGATTTCCAACCTCATGCTTGGAAGCATCTGGCAGGATGTGATCTTCGGCACGCTTGCTACGCTGATCGGAGCTGTCGGCGCGCGCCTGTTGCGCCGCACGCCGTGGCTGGTTCCTCTGCCCACGGTGCTGTCCAATACCGTCATCGTGCCGCTGGTTCTGGCATATGCCTACCGCTTGGATGGGGGCTTGCCGTATCTGATGCTGACGGTAGGACTTGGCGAGGTGTTGTCGGCTTACGTTTGCGGGATGGTGCTGTTGTACGCCGTTAAGCCATACGCAGATAAAATATTTCGGACGAAAAAAAAGAATAGCCGATTGTAAAAACTAAAAAGAAATCGACACCAAAGAAACAACCCTTCCGTCATTTTCTTGCGAAAATGCCACCTCCCCTTACACAGGGGAGGCTTCAAGGTAACATCCACCTCAAAAAAGTAGCCGTTTTTGAAGGCAAAATAATCTATATAGCAATTTTGAACGCAAGACAAACTTTAGCCTCCCCTGTGTAAGGGGAGGTGGCTCGCGAAGCGAGACGGAAGGGTTGTTTTTACGATAAAGAAACGTTTCAATATTTTTGATTTTCAAAGTTGTCAAAAAAAAGAAGGGAGGGCGTGCGCGATGCAGATCTGCATGCCAAATACGGTACGGACCGCGATCGAACGCTTGGAGCAGGCAGGCTTTGAAGCCTATGCGGTGGGCGGATGCGTGCGCGATACAATCCTCGGGCGTGAGCCAAACGACTGGGACATTACCACCTCGGCACGACCAAACGAGACTGCCGCCGTTTTTTCGGATTGCCGTACAATCGAAACGGGAATACGACACGGTACGCTGACCGTGATCCTCGACGGGATGCCCTTGGAGATCACGACCTACCGAAGCGACGGAGAATACGCCGATAACCGTCATCCCATAGAGGTCACCTTTTCCACGCGCGTGGAGGACGACCTTTCCCGCCGTGATTTCACGGTCAACGCCATGGCGTATCACCCAACGCGCGGTCTTGTTGATCTCTTCGACGGACAGCGCGACCTCGATCGTCGCACGATCGCCTGCGTCGGCGAGCCGTCGGTGCGCTTTCACGAGGATGGACTCCGCATCCTGCGTGCGATCCGCTTTGCCGCCGTGTTGGATTTTGAGATCGACCCGACCACGGCAAGCGCGGTACACGACTGCAAAGGTCTTTTGCAGAATATTGCCACCGAGCGCATCCGCGAGGAGTTTTGCAAGCTGATCTGCGGAAAGGGAGCCGTTCGTATTTTGCGAGAGTATGTGGACGTGATCTCCGAATTTCTTCCCGAACTTGGCGCATGCGTAGGATTTGAACAAAATACGTGCTATCATTGCTTTGACGTATACGAGCATTCCCTGCAGGCGCTGAGTTACTGTCGGACGAACGACCCGATCACGCGCATGGCGGTGCTTCTTCACGACGTAGGGAAACCGCTTTGCTATACCGAGGACGAGCAGGGAGGGCATTTTAAAGGGCACGGACAAATCGGCACAGACCTTATGGGCGTCATCGCGCACCGTCTGCGGTTTGATCATGCCACGGTCGAGAGCCTTCTGAGGCTGGTCGAATACCACGACCGTGCCATTCCGCCAACTCCCGTTTCGGTCAAACGGCTGATGCTCCGTATGTCGGACGACGATATAATACGCCTCATGGAGGTTCAACGGTGTGATCGCTTGGCACACGCGCCTGCCTATACCGACCTGTCACCTGCTTTAGAGGAGATTCCGCGCATCATGCGTGCGATCCGCGAAGCAGACGAATGTCTGTCGCTCAAGAAGCTTGCCGTCAAGGGAGACGACCTCATGGCGATTGGGATCCCCGCGGGTAAACGAATGGGCGAGATCTTGAAGCTGCTCCTTGATGCCGTGATCGACGAAAGGCTCCCCAACGAGCGTGAGGCGCTCTTGCAAGAGGCAATGAAGCATCGATAAGGGCTTGACCAATAGAACGATCCCCCGAACAGGGCTTGGAAGACTTTTGCTTTCCAAGTGTGTTCGGGGGATTATTTTTGATGATA
>JAZRIE010000037.1:0-1892 GCA_045645105.1 Eubacteriales bacterium
TCACCGACATCGACGACGAGAACCAGAAGGTAAGCCTTTCGATCCGCGCTCTCCTTGAGGAGGCAGCAGCGGCAGCCGAGGCTATGCCCGAGGATTATGCTACCGAGGAAGCTCCCGCAGCCGAGGAATAATTAAAAAAAGGAATTCTTTCCGATCGCTCCCTTCGGAGCGTAAGAAGAGAGCCGTCTCAAGCGCAAGCATCGCTTCACTTGAGACGGCTTTTTTTGATCATAAAATGCCTGATTTCTATTGATTTTTTTGAGTTTTTATGTTATAATGATAACGTGAGACAAAAACAAGCACAACAACCGGGAGAGAGTATTATGAAAAAACAAACCACACGTTTTTTTACCCTCTTTTTTGCACTGATCTGTGTTTTGATGCCGCTTTCGGGGTGTCGTGGCGAGGACGCGTCGCCTATTTTGACCAATACCGTAACGGAAACGCAACAAAATGAAACCGAGTTGCCAAAAAACGATCCACCTGCGCCCGAGGAAAACGATCCCGAGGGAGACGATGAGGCTGCGGTCGAGAAGCTGTTGGATCTGACGGGATATACGATCGTTTTTCCCGAGGGGGCTGTCAATACGGCTGAATATCTGTCGTCGTATGAGCTGAAGGACGCGCTTTCCGAATTTGGATATTCCCTGAACGTGGCAGAGGAGAGTGTCACGCTTGCAGAGTCGACCAAAAAGATCATGGTCGGCACCGATGACACAGTGAAAGGAAAATGGCACAACAAAAACGCTTTTCTGATCAACGAAAGGGCAAACGGCGTGATTCAGATCGCGGCGGATACCTATTACGGCTACCGCGAGGTATTGTCCTACATTCGTTCAAGGGGAGGGATCCCCAAGGGGGCAGACTACGTTGGAAATGCAGAAAGCGAGTCAATGACGAGAGCAGACGATACCTCGCTTCGTGTGATATATTATAATCTTCACGCGCACGACAATTGGAAAAACGCAAGCGGGCAAACCGTATACGGCGACAACGCACCCGCAAGGGCTTTGCGGCAGGAGCTGCAATGCGATCTGGTAAGATCCTACGATGCCGACGTGGTCTGTCTTCAGGATTATGCGCCCGATAACTTCCGAAAGGTCGTCTCGCCCGTTCTCGCGAGCATGGGATACACCGAGATCGCGGCAACCGGTAAGACGTCGGATCGCCGTCCGATCTACTACAAGAAGGATCGCCTCAAGCCGATCGATAGCGGATGCGTGATCTTCACCCGATGCAGTAATTCAGAATCGCTGAAAAAAGGTGTTTCGTGGGCTGTCTTTCAGGACCTTGAGACCAACAAAGAATTTGCCGTTTTCAATACCCACTGCACCTCGAACTCGGGAAGTGGCACGCCTGCAAGCTGGGATGCCGAGCGGACCGATAACGCGCGTGAGATCCTGGAGGCGGTGCAGGGTGTTTTGCAAAAGCACGGCGAGATCCCCGCGGTCATCGGCGGAGACTTCAATTTCTGGGACGTTTGGGGAATTGACAAGCCCGACGCGGAAAAGGATCCCAACGACAAATGGGTAGGGCAGAACGGTCTTCCGTTTAACCTTTTGATGGGAGCGGGTCTGACCTATGCTTCAAGCGTGGCGGAGGAAAGCAACGGACTTCTCGCCGGCGAGACCTACGTAAACAGCTACCACGGCTTCCGTACCTACGATCCCGCAAAAAGGATCTATGACGTCGTGTCCACCAACGTCAAAAATAACTACTCGCTTGATCATGTTTTTCTGGACGGAGACCTTACCAAGCTTGCCGTCAGACGCTACCTTGTGGTGGAGGACGATCTGACCATGCGCGCGTCGGATCACTGTCCGGTCTGCGTCGATTTTGTATTAAAGTGATATCGAAAGAAAGGAAATAATGAAAGCAATGAAAATCAAAGT
>JAZRIE010000038.1:0-3554 GCA_045645105.1 Eubacteriales bacterium
CGAGCGGTTCGCAGAGGAAGGCTTTCACGTCCAATCCCCCGCCAACTTATGCGACATTTACGTGATTAACACCTGCACGGTCACGGCAGAATCCGACCGTAAGGCAGGGCAGTTCATTCGCCGTGCCATTCACAAAAATCCCAACGCCTACATTCTGGTGACGGGATGCTTCTCGCAGACACAGCCCGAACGCGTGGCGCAGATCGATGGTGTGGACTATATTTGCGGAAACGCCGAAAAGCTTTCGGTGGTGGATGCGGCAAAGCGATTGATCGCGCAAGGAAAAAAGAACACCTCTTCTCGCGTTTCGGTCTGCCCGCCCGACGTGCACGGCTTTGAGTCCATGCACATCAAAAGGTTTGACCGCACCCGTGCTTACATCAAAATTGAGGACGGCTGTGAAAGCCGTTGCACCTACTGCATCATTCCCGATGCGCGCGGTCACATTCGCTCCAAAGCCCCCGAGGACGTGTTGCGTGAGGTACGCGAGCTGACAGAGAGCGGTTGCCGCGAGATCGTGCTGACGGGCATTGAAACGGCATCCTACGGTCGCGATCTTGACGGCGTAACGCTGGCTGATCTGCTTGCCGAGATCGACGCGATCCCAAATGTGGGCAGGATCCGTCTCGGCTCGCTCGATCCAAGCCTGATGAAGCAGTCCTTTGTTGACCGCATTGCGCCGCTGAGGTCGTTAGCTCCGCATTTTCATCTGTCCATGCAGAGCGGCTCGGACAAGATCCTTGCCCTGATGAAGCGCAAATACAACACACGTATTGCGCACGAGGGCATGGAACGCCTGCGCCGCGCGATCCCGAACGTACAGTTTACCACAGATATGATCGTCGGCTTTCCGCAGGAGACCGACGAGGACTTTGCAAAATCGGTAGAATTTGCAAGAAACGAACGTTTTTTGATGATCCACGTATTCCCCTATTCGAAGCGCGAGGGAACACCCGCATCGGTCATGCCGGGGCAGATCCCTGAGGCGGTCAAGCACGAGCGCGTGGTGGCACTCTCGGCAGAGGCAGAACGGATACGCGCCGAGATCCTGCGCGAGACGGTGGGAAAAGAGGTCGAGGTTTTGTTTGAAACCTATACCGACGGCATGGCATACGGTCACACCGACTCGTTTATCGAGGTCGCCTGCCCGATTCCGCACTCCCCCGTCTCACAGCTGCTACCCATCACCGTGCTCACACACGACGGCACAAGATGTCACGGGATCGTATCCGAAAATTTTGAGAAAGGTCAGGTCACAAACGCATGGAACGAAAAGGAATGATTCGCCGCTTTGGCAAATACAACCTGCAACAGCTTGAGCAAATGAAGCAGGATCTGAATATCCAAATGCCCTTGAACAAGCTGATCTTTTGTCAATCCTATTACCGCGCAACCGAAAAACGAGACCCGGCTATTGAGGAGCTGCAATTTCTTGATCTCTTTTCCAAGGATTCCGAGGTCTCACCGCTCTCGATCGCACCTACCGAGCTTTTGACGAACGAAACGTTTGTTGCAAGCACCTATGCAGACATGATGTCGAAGCGTTATGAGATGAGACCTGACGCCAAGCTCCCCTGCTCGCTTCACGAGTTGATGCATCTTGCAAACACGTATCTGGAGCGCGTGGGCAAGAATGTTTCCATGCCGTCGGAAGCCGTCTGCTCGCTCGAAAAACGTAGCACACCCTATACGCGTATGGGCGAAAGTACAGTACTTGAGAAAAGCGCGGAGCTTGGTCTGCGCGTGCTTCAAGGACCGCACCACACACTACAGACGGGCGACCTTTTGCTCCTGCTTCGTCCGCTTCTGAGAAGCACCGTCAACCAAAACGCGATCCCGCTCGGATCTCTGCTCGACACCCTCGCGTTCGCGTCGCAGATCAAGCAGATGCGCACGGTTGGCAAGCGAGGACTTCTCGCTGAGCTGCTTTCCATCATCTCAGGCGCGACCATAGAGCCGGATCGCCTCTCGCAAACAGGCGAGCCGATCCCGCTTTCCATGCTGGCAACTGCCTATGAGGGAGATCTTCTCGTGCGTATCGCAAGAGAGAGCTACCCCACCTTTGCCAAAGCCGCCTACGAGGCAGGCATTTTTGCCGCCGCCTTTGCAACTGTTGGAAACGACACGCGTGTTACGTTCATTCGTCCGCGTGGCACGACCTTCTCCCTGCAATCACGTTTTCTGCGTCTGCTCTTCCCGCTCCGTCCCGTCTCGGTCAGGCTCGGAAACGAACACCTCGACACCGAAACACCGATCTCGCACACACCGTACATTGAGACCTGCGACGCGCAGTCGCAGACCGCAACGGTCGGCAGGTCTCTGATCTCGGCGGCATCGGTCGCTCCCACAAAAAGCTTCTACCGCAACGCATTGGACACGGCTCTTGCGACGGTGCTGACACTCGCTTTGTCGGGGTGTGACTATGCCAATCAGCGCTTGGCGGTCTCTTTGGAAATTCCGCAGAACACTGACGCCCCCCATGTCGCCGGTGCTTGCATCTCGATGATCCTTGGTGTGTACCGTCTGCAAGCAGAGCTTGCGATACCGGCTGTGTCGATCCGTCTCGACTGCGATCCCGCACGCACCTATCCTTCACTGCAAACCTTTGCGATCGCGGGTGGCACCGCGATCCCAACACAGTTTACGGCGGCAGGGAACCATGTGTACTGTATTTCTCCCGCAACCACCCCCGACGGTCTCCCCGACTTTTCCGATCTACGCCGCCTGCTCACGCTGCTGACCGCACTTCGCCGAGGTGGGATCCTGCAGAGTGCGCGCGTGATTTGCCATGAAGAGATCACCGACGCGATTCACGCCATGACAAGCCCCACGCTTGGCTGTCTGACAAGCGGAAAAGAGTTATTCTCCGCAGGGGCGTTCCCCGTCGGCGTTCTGATCGAAACAAATCAGCGGATCGATGCCACAAGGATCGGAGAGACAACCTCACGCAATCCCGTCGCAGTCTCGGAAGTACATTAAACAACGTCCAATATCGGGATCGCCGAAAACAGTTTTCGTCGTCTGCAAACGAAAAACAACGCACAAAATTGCAAAAAATAAAAATTCTTTCAAAAAAGTCTAAAAAATTTAAAAAAAGACTTGCAATTTTCAAAATTATATGTTATAATAACCGATGTTGTACAGTATTTTGTGTGCCGCACCCGTTTTGGTCGGCAGAATGTTCGTTTAGGAGGTGTCAAAATGGCAAAATGTTGTATCTGTAGCAAGGGCGTTGTTTTCGGTCAGAACGTTTCTCACTCCCACCGCAAAACCAACAGAAGCTGGAAGCCCAATATTCGCAAGGTAAAACTGGAAGGCAGCAAGGCGATCTACGTTTGCTCTCGTTGCCTGCGCACGATGAAAAAGGCTTAAGCCCCGTGCAAATAAAGGTTATGGCAGACACGGTGTGTCTGCCCTTTATTTTTCCCGCAAAGGAGGCTGAACGACATGACGGCAATCGTTGACGCGCGTATTCCCCCCACCGCTGAAAAAGCTCTCTCCGACCGTGGCTTTGCAATCGTGAAGCTCCCCCCGCACCCCGCACTCCCCGATCC
>JAZRIE010000039.1:0-2495 GCA_045645105.1 Eubacteriales bacterium
TTACTAAGTTGTCTTCCTAAGACCGCTTGGCCTCCGACTTCGGGTTGTCGATCATCACCGTCTCACCGCTTTTCAGCTTGATCTCGTAGATAACGCTGGGCGCGGTGGTGATCAGGTCAAGGTTAAATTCGCGCTCGAGACGCTCCTCAATGATCTCCATGTGGTGAAGACCGAGACATCCGCAACGGAAGCCGAAGCCGAGGGCGATCGAGGTCTCGGGCTCAAAGATGAGTGCCGCGTCGTTGAGCTGAAGCTTTTCCAAGGCTTCGCGCAGATCCTGATAGCGCGCGCCGTCGGCAGGGTAGATGCCCGCGTAGACCATGGGTTGAACCGCCTTAAAGCCGGGGAGCGGCGTGGCGGTGGGATTTGCGACGAGTGTGACGGTATCTCCCACGCGCGTGTCGCTGACACTCTTGATCGAGGCGGTGATATAGCCGACCTCGCCTGCGGACAGGCACTCGCATTTTTTCAGACCAAACGGCTCCATCGTACCAACGTCCACCACATCGAAGACAGCTCCCGTGCTCATCAGTTGGATCTTGTCTCCGCTCTTGACCGAGCCGTCGATGATGCGGACGTTGACCACAACGCCAAGATAGCTGTCGTAATAGGAGTCGAAGATCAACGCCTTCAAGGGCGCGTTCTCGTCACCCTCGGGAGAGGGAATGTCACGCACCACGGCTTCCAGGACGTCGTGGATATTCAGTCCCGTCTTTGCCGAAACGGCAGGGCACTCCTCGGCGGGAATGCCGATCACGTCCTCGATCTCGGCGCGGCACTTGTCAACGTCGGCAGAGGGCAGGTCGATCTTGTTGATCACGGGAATGATCTCAAGGTTTGCGTCCACCGCAAGGTATGCGTTGGCAAGCGTTTGCGCTTCGATGCCCTGCGTGGAGTCCACCACCAAGAGCGCACCGTCGCAGGCGTTGAGAGAGCGCGAGACCTCGTAGTTGAAGTCCACGTGACCGGGGGTGTCGATCAGATTAAATGTGTAGGTCTCGCCGTTGTCGGCAAGATAGTCGAGCTTGACCGCACGCGCCTTGATGGTGATGCCGCGCTCGCGCTCCAGATCCATGTTGTCAAGGATCTGTTCTTCCATGTCGCGCTTGGCGACGGTTTGCGTGGCTTCGAGAATGCGATCCGCCAAGGTAGACTTGCCGTGGTCGATGTGGGCGATGATCGAAAAATTACGGATGTGATTTTGTCTGTTGGATTTTTGCACGTTCTTTGACCGTACCTTTCCGTGAGTAAATAGATTGTATTATCTTAAATTATACTATATTTTTTTGCATATGACAAGGGCTTTGCAATATTTTTCTTAAAAAAAGAGAAATTTTATTTTCGAGCGCAATATTTGTCTCAAAAAAAGCAATCGGTATCTTGAAATCGACCTCAAAATACATTATACTGTATTCGAACAGATGTTTCTGCAACAAAAAACGTCAGGGGATAGCCCCCGGCGGCGATACGGAAAGGATTTGCAGTCATGAAAAAGATGAGAACGGCAGTGGTCGGATACGGCGGCATGGGCGGTTGGCACGCAGAGCATTTGCTGAAAAGTGAGGTTTGCGAGCTTGCGGGCATTTACGACATTCGCAGAGAGAGAAACGAGCTTGCCGAAAGCCGTGGAATACACGCATATCGTAGCTATCGCGAGCTTTTGCAGGACGATAGCGTGGAGCTGATCACCGTTGCGATTCCGAACGACAGCCACGAGCAGGTGGTGATCGACGCGCTCAACGCGGGCAAGCACGTGATCTGCGAAAAGCCCGTGGCACTTTCCTTGGAGTCGCTTGATCGCATGATCGATGCGGCAGAGCGCAACGGCGTTCGCTTCACCACGCACCAGAACCGCCGATGGGACGTTGATTTCCTCGCAATGAAGCAGATCGCCGAGTCGGGCGAGATCGGCAAGGTGTTGAATATTGAGTCGCGCGTGCACGGCAGCCGCGGAATTCCCTCGGATTGGCGCGGGGAGAAGAGCCACGGCGGCGGTATGATGTACGATTGGGGCATTCATCTGATCGATCAGATCCTGATGATCCTCGGCTGGGACGTAAGGACGGTATACTGCGTTTGCGACCACATCACCAACAAAGAGGTGGACGACGGCTTCCGACTTGAGCTGACCCTTGAGAGTGGACAGCGCGCGACGATTGAGCTTGGAACCTATAACTTTATCGCCATGCCGCGCTTTTATATGCGCGCCGAAAAGGGAACTGCGCTGATCACCGATTGGCGCGAGGAGGCGCAGGTGGTCAGGTGCAAGCATTGGCACGAAAACGACGTGCTTCCCGTCAAAACGGCGGCAGGCTTGACCAAGACCATGGCACCGCGTGACGAGGTGACCACCGACACCTATCGCGTGGCAAGACCTGCGTCCGACGTGCACGATTATTACCGTCATTTTGTGAACGCGATCCGCAACGGCGAGGCGCAGGACGTGACCTACGAGCAGATGCGCACCGACCTGAAGATCATTCTGGCGGCGTTCA
>JAZRIE010000040.1:0-12260 GCA_045645105.1 Eubacteriales bacterium
CCCTGCACGGCGTCCTCGGCGTCACGCACGGGCGTGTCGTAAAGCTTGACCTTGCAGGAGGTTTGACTGTAAAAATTGTAGAGCTTGGTGATCTCCTCACTGTCCAATCCCGTCAGCGCGATAAAGATCTCGCTCACATTCTGATTCTGAATAAAGTCGATCATATACTCGCCCTCGCGGAAGACCTTCAAGCCTGCCACACGACCGCCTACCTTGGTGGGGTCTCGGTCGATGAAAAAGATCGGCTTATAGTTAGAGCTCTTGTTATAGAGCAGCTCCTCGGCAAGAAGCGCGCCCACCTGTCCCGCACCCACGATGGCTACGGGGATCTTGTGCTTATCGTTCTCCTCGGATTGGTTAAGATACTTGTACAGCTGACGGTATGCAAAACGAGACGCCAAGGTTGCCAGTGCGGTAAGTGCGGCAACGACGGTAAAATGCCAGACACCCGAGTAAACCTTGAACAGACGAGCCACCACCAACGCAAAAATACAACCCATACCGTCGGCGATCACCATTTTCAGATACACAGTAGTATTGGTATAACGCCAGACGTTAAAGTAAACGCCCCATACCAGCCTTGCCAAAAGCATAACGACAAGCAGAATGGCGGAATTGATCAGAAACGGTCCTGCTTCGTAGGTCTGATGACGGTCGATAAACGCGGTCGTCCAAAAATAGAACGCATCTACCGCGGCAAAACAGAAAATGTCGAACAGGCAAAGGATCATTCTTCTGGAATGCTCAAGCCTGAATTGTTTTAAGCACATTTAAAACACCTCTTTCAAAAAGCAACCCTGCCTTACGGCAGGTATTGGCACCTTTTTTCTCTGTATTATGACACAAATCTACATATTAATAATATTATAGCACATGAATACAGGTTTGTCAAGACCTTTTCTCAAGCTTCCAAAAAAGCGAAGCGGCTCCCCCGGAGAAAACCCATAGGGGAGCCGAAAAAATATATAAGATCAATTGAGAACCGCGGACCCGTCCACTCCAAGGAGTGCCGCAAGAGCGATCAGGGTCTCCTTGCAGTTTTCGTCCTCGCTATGCGCATCGTAGTATGCCGCGATCGCCGCCTCACATTCTGCACGGTCGGTGGAATTGGTGGGAAGCTTTGCGCCAAGATCAAACGCATCCTGCTTGCCTTCCTTCACGTTTCCACTCTCGTCCAGCATCGTGGTACGAAGTCCATAGCCGAGCGCATGGGATTTCATAAAGGTCTCGACCGTGTCCGCCGCCGTTCCGGGCAACACGCCAACCTGCCCCTCCTTGGTAAAGAGGTGCTTGCTTGCCGAGTTCTCCTTCGCGGTGAGTGCCAAACTCAGCACCTGATTAAGTGCCTTTGCCTCATCGGCATACTGCTCGTCGGTCAGATTGTTGGTCGTACCCATGTAATGGAAGGTGGACGCGATCAACTCAGCGGTCGTGCCCGCATACTTTTCGGAAACGTACTTTTGCATGGTTTCGGGAGTGGCGTATACCTCGATCGCACCCGCGCTTTGCGGGTTGATGTTCTGGATCAGCTCGACCATTTCTTCGTCGCTGACCGTCTCGCCCTTACCAAGCTTGGTCACAACGTCCATGCCCTTGGAGACCGCCGTCATGGTCTGCGTGTAGTCCACGTCGCCCTCGGTCGCCTTCTCTGCCATCTGCGTTGCGGTGGTCATATCCATGTCAGCAGACTCTCTGACCGTTTCGGATTGCAGCACAGCCGTAAAGAGGTTTGCCGTTTTATCCGAGCCGACCGTGGTGGTCTGCTTGAGCGAATCGAGAATGTTGCCCACGGTGGAAGCCACCTCGTTCAGATCCATCTTGGAGTTGTGGTTCAGCTCCTTTTGCAGGGTGCTGACCGACGAGAACATCGAAGCGATTGCCTGTGCTTCCTTTTGCACCGTTTCGTCATTGAGCGCACCTGCCGCCTGCTCGGTGTCTACCAAAAGATCGTTCATGGTGATCTTCTTGGTCTTCATTTCGTCAGCCGATTTCAGCGATACGGCAGCCTCAAGTGCCTCGGTAGTGGGCTTTTTGGTGATCTGTACCTGCTCCAACGCCCTCCATGCCTCGGAGTCCTCGTTCAAAAGCGCGCCGTAGGCTTCCTTCAACGCGGCACTTGCCTGCGTCGAAAGGCTCTCGGCATCGGTTTCGGTAAGATTAGAGAGGAGCTTTTGTGCATTTGCAAGCACCGCCGCGCCGCTGTTCTTCAGCTCGTCGTCGGTCTTACCCTCGTAAACGGTACCTGCATATCGGTCGCCGCTCTTTTCCTCGGCAAGCTCGCGGCTATCGTTCTCATCCTCTACCGTCTCGGTCGCCGTATTCAGCGCGTATACCTCAAAGAACGCCTGAATATCCTCGGACGTGATCTCGTCCTTATCGGTATTCTCGATCAGATCCTCTGCCATGCTGATGGCGTAGAGATCGATCACCTCGCCGTTCAGATCGACCATACCCGCCTCATCAAACGCCTTTTTCAGATCGGCGCTCAGCTGAGCGGTGCGGTCCTCCTCGGAAAGGTCACGCGCGTAGTTCACAGCCTCGGCAATTTCATCCATCAGGTCGCCGTAAACGGCTTCTACGTCGGCAGGAATCCCAAGTGAGGTTGCCAACGCCCGCATACCCATATTGGTGATCTCAGGGATCAGCGACTTCATGCTCGGGTTTTTCCCAAGCTCGGTCACAAGCCCCTCTACCACGCCGTTGGCACTCAGCGAGGACATCAGTCGATCGGTATCCGAAAGCTTGGAGAAGACGCCGTTCTCCGCCAATGTGGAAACGATCTGTGCCACGGTCCGAAAATCCGCTTGCAATGCCGCGGTATTGCGTGCGTCCCCATTCAAAATTTTCAGAAGGGAGTCAAAGAAGGGATCAAAGATCTCGGACATATCGCCAAACACGGGCTTTTTGGCTCCCATGAAGGACTCACCCGACATCCATTTTCCCGTGACGTCGTAGATGATCTCGCCCGTAATGGTGGGAAGCAGAACCGAATCCTCAAAGGAATCGGCGACCGCGATAAAAACAAGTGCCTCGTTATGTCCGTAGCTTGCGATATTGGTTTTTCCAAGCTTGACAATATTGCAGGCAAAGGACGTGATCGCCCCTGCCTCATTGGTAAACTCCACGTTGACGCCGTTGATCTCAAAATCGGTCATGGCGTGGCAGATCGCCTTACCGCCAAGCGCGCGGTAGACCTTCAGCGTGCCGTTGTTGTGAGGATCGACCCAAGGTGTCATCACGTCCTCTTGCATCGTGCGCTCGCCCGACTCCCCCAACACGTCTGCCGCCGCAAGCTCATGCGCGACCACGGGAGCAAGCTCGGCGACCGTTGCCACGGGGATCAGCACGATAACGATCACCGCCAAGCCCTGCACAAAGCCCCAAGCGATCGCGCGGAGCCAGCCGAGACGGGCGTATATGCTATGCTCTCGCAGAGAGCTGCTTCGCACGATAGAAACGATCAGGTAGGCGATCCACGTCAGGAAGCTGATCAGAAGAAAAATGATCAACGTCAAAAACGGAAGTGCCAGCGACACGATGCAATTGAGCAGCACCTCGTTCAGCGTTTGCGATACGCCCAACGCCTCCACAACGACCTCGGTTCCCTGCAAGGATTGAATAAAGGGAATGACCAATTTATTAAGTACGCTTTCGGAAACCAACACGCCACGCAGCGCAGACGCGGTGATGATCGCTACCACCGCCGATACAAGCACCATAATGCCCCGAATTCTGGATTTGGCAAGTCCGCGGAAAAAGCTCCATACGATACAGACCGCCATCACCAACACAATAAAACCAATTAACAATAGGTTTGCCATAGAACACACGCTCCTTTTTTGTTATATATGGTAATTTTTAGAAGGTTCAAAGGAATTCTTTTACTATTTTATCATATTTGTGTAGATTTGTCAATACATATTGCGATTTTTGGTGCGCTCCCGCCGTCAAGCTTCCCCTCGGCTTTTTTTCGTCTCGATCTCCGTCTTTTCCGCTTGACGTTGGTCTTTTGCACCTTCTTCGCAGCGGTCAGCGACGACACACAGCACTCGGGATAGACGACGCGCATCATTTCGGGGGTTGCATGCTTTGCGCGACAGATAGCACGAAGCAGCATCATGGTCGCCAATGCGTCTCCATCACTGCGATGGCGATTGTCAGGCTCCTCACCGCACCATGCGCTCACGTATCCGCCAAGACCGTGCGCCTCCTGATGCTCCGACTGCTTGCGGCAGAGCTTTTCCATGTCGAGTGCGTGAAAGCGGAAGGGCTTCAAGCCGTACCGCTCGCAATCCTTACGAAGCGCGCGAATATCGTTACCTACTGCAAAGCCTACGGCGAGATCCGCCTCGTCAAACAGCGCACGGATCGACTCGTACAGCTCGGGAAATTGGGGAGAAGATTCCACCGTCTCCTTGGGATAGGCTAAAATATTGGCTTCTACATATTCGTTCCACTCCGCGTCGGGGTTCATCAAAACGTCGGTAGGCGCGCGAAGGATCTGAAAATTTTCATCGGTCATCAAATACCCAATGGAATAAATGGAGCCCGGCACCTTGCCGTTCGCAAACTCCATATCAAAAAACAGTATTTTCACGTTGATCGATCCCTTCTTTTTCATTTTCACCTACATTTTACCATAAAAAAATCAAAAATTCTATCAAAACATGTGAACAATTTTTTTGATAACACAAATTTAAAAAAACTATTTACAAACCGGGGAAAATATATTATAATAAAAGCGCAACAAAAAGCAGCACTGCGCAACATTGCGCAAAAAAGGAGATTTCTATGTACAAATGCGAACGCGAAGCCGAAATATTGGAGCTGTTGAACGAGACCGAATACGCCACGGTGGACTACCTTGCCCGCAAGATGAATATCAGCTCGTCGAGTATCCGACGCGACCTGAAAAATCTTGAGGAGCGCGGACTTGTAAACCGCAGCTACGGCGGTGTAAAGATCGCAAACGCCACGGGAAAGTGCATTCCCTTCTCACTCAGAAGCCACGAGAACAGTCAGCAAAAGAAGCAGATCGCAAAAGCGACCGCCTCACTGATCCATTCGGGGGATATCATCCTTCTGGACGGCTCCAGCACCGCATATTTCGTCGCCGAGCTGCTTCCCTCGATCGGCAACGTGACCGTGATCACGAACAGCCTCGACGTAACGAATTATCTTTCGGGCTATGACGTAAGGGTCTTTTGCACGGGCGGTGAGATCTCGCACGAAAACAAGGCGGTTCTGATCGGCGGCTACGCGCAGGACTTTTTGAGTCGCATCCGCGCCGACGTGGCGATCTTTTCGGTGCAGGCGGTGAATGCCGACGGCGATTTCTTTGATTGCTATTCCGAGGAGGTCGCCATCCGAAACCAAATGATGAAAAACGCGCGCCGCCGCATCCTGCTTTGTGACAGCAGTAAATGGAACCGAACCTCTACGTTCTATCAGGGAAACGTTCACGACGTTGATTATGTGATCAGCGACCGAGACCTCGGCGAGCTATTCACCGACCCCACTCCTGAAAAATATATCCTCGCGTAACGTTCAACTCACGCAACCGCAAGGTTGCAATTCATGAAAAACAGCATATACTGTTGTCGGAAAAGTTTTTTGAAAAATATTTGAATTTTTTCTAAAAAAAAGCTTCCCTTTTCTATAACTATATGTTATAATATATTTAACTATAATTTCCAACAAAGGAGCAAGGGCGTGTAGGACCTCTACACACCCGCGGGTGGCATTATGGCAACAAAAATCTTGATTCGGGGAGGGACCCCCTTACGCGGCGATATTTCGATCAGCGGCATGAAAAACGCGGCATTGCCGATCCTTTTCGCGTCTCTGCTTGTCAGCGACGTTTGTGTGCTGGAGAATATCCCCGAGGTCAGCGACATCACCACCTCGCTTGAGATCCTTTCCGAAATGGGCGCGCGCGTCTCCTTTCGCCGTCCCAACACCGTCCGCATCGACACCACCCATATCCGCCAAGGAACTGCCCCCTACGATCTTGTAAAAAAGCTGCGCGGCTCGACCTATCTGCTCGGCGCGGAGCTTGGACGCTTTGGAAAAGCCACCGTCGGCTGGCCCGGCGGCTGTGACTTCGGCTCGCGTCCGCTTGACCAGCATATGAAGGGCTTTGAGGCACTTGGTGCTACCGTCAACTGCGACAACGGATATATTCAGCTGTCGTCGCCCAACGGACTTTGCGGAAGCTCTGTTTACTTTGACGTCGCATCGGTGGGAGCCACCGTTAACGTGATCCTCGCGTCGGTCCTCGCAAACGGAACGACGATCATCGACAACGCCGCGCGTGAGCCGCATATCGTTGACCTTGCAAACTTCCTCAACTCGTGCGGCGCAAACATCACGGGCGCGGGAACACCTATGATCAAGATCCGCGGCGTGACCGAGCTTCACGGCTGTACCTACACCATCATTCCCGACATGATCGAGGCAGGCACCTATATGGTCGCCGCAGCGATCACGGGCGGCTGCGTACACATTCGTTCGGTGATCCCGAAGCACGTGGAGACCATTACCGCCAAGCTTGCAGAGATGGGCGTGACCGTTGAGGAATATGACGATTCTGTCATGGTCAAGGGCAGAGAGGAACTGCGCAACGTCAATATCAAAACACTCTACTATCCCGGCTTTCCGACCGATATGCACCCCCAATTTGCTCCCCTGCTCTGCTTGGCAGGCGGTGTAAGCTGTATTCAAGAGGGCATTTGGGAAAACCGCTTCCGTTACGTTGACGAGCTCCGCAAAATGGGAGCTACCGTGATGCTGGACAGCCGCACTGCAACCTTTGTGGGCGTGGAAAAGCTGATCGGTGCGCCCGTGGAAGCCACAGACCTGCGCGCAGGAGCCGCGATGGTCATTGCAGGGCTTGCCGCCGAGGGCGTGACCGAGATCGGCAACGTAGAGTTCATCAAGCGTGGGTACGACCACTTTGTGGAGAAGCTACAGCAGCTGGGCGCGGACATTCGGGAAATCACCGTGGACGACGCAGAGAGCGTAAAGAAGATCAATTGAGCAAAAAACGCAGAAACAATGGCACATCCTCTAAAGGTCACTTTTAGAAGTATGTTATCTACCGACAGAAAAAGGATAGAGACGATTTTAGGTGCTCTATCCTTTTTTATATGATTATCCAATATTATTCTCATCAATATTTTTGTGAATATTCTTGCTCATATATCCCTCATCCTCATATAAAAAAGTGCGGCAACCGGAGTTACCGCACCGAAAAACGCCAACCCCAATTGTCGCCAAACAAAAAACTAATGATACGGAAAACACCATACACAAATTAGCGGAATCAACGTTTTTACCATTACTCACTAATTTGTGTAAAAAAATCAAAAGGTTATAAAACGCCTCATAAAAACAAGGCGCCTTCCTTAATATCATTATTCGTTTTTTGTTTGGCATAACTATTATATCACATTTTTTGCGGTTTGTAAATATATTTTCGATTTTTTTCAATTACCTTCCGATAGGTAGAAAAAAGCCTCCCTTGTGTATAAGGGAGCCTTTTCTTTAGCCTATATTCTTCTGTCATTTTTTGACAAATGCAAAAATACGGCATACCTCTTTCAAGATATACCGTATCCTTGCAAAACTATCCTTTAGAGAACGGCTCTAAATCCGCGTCTCTTTTGGTATGTTTCCCCCAATTATTTATTGAAGGTCTTATTCCAATCGTCCATGAATTTTTCAATGCCGATATCGGTCAGGGGGTGCTTGAGCATCTGCATAATGACCTTATAAGGCACCGTTGCGATATGCGAGCCCTGCTTGGCGGCATCGGTCACGTCCTGCGGTCCTCGGATGCTTGCCGCAATGATCTCGGTCTTGATCCCGTGGAGCTTGAAGATCGTCGCGATGTCCTCTATCACGGAAATACCGTTGTCGGAAATATCGTCGAGTCTGCCGATAAAGGGACTGACATAAGTAGCGCCCGCCTTGGCGGCAAGCAACGCCTGCGCGGGGCTGAAGATCAGTGTCACGTTGGTCTTGATGCCCTCCGCGGAAAGACGCTTTACTGCCTTTAAGCCTTCCTCTGTCACGGGGATCTTGATGACGATATTCTCATGGATCTTGGCAAGCTCGCGCGCCTCCTTGACCATTCCGTCGGCGTCGGGTGCTACGACCTCTGCGCTGATCGGTCCGTCCACGATGGTAACGATCTCGCGGATTACGCTGACAAAGTCCCTTCCCTCTCTTGCAATCAGCGAGGGGTTGGTGGTCACGCCACAGATCACGCCCAGATCGTTTGCCGCGCGGATCTCGTCCACGTTTGCGGTATCAATAAAAAGCTTCATGGGTATTCTTCCTTTCTGTACAGGGGTTGATAAATATATTATACGCCGTTTGCGCGCACTTGTCAATTCGTGGCGGTTTATTTGAAGAATTTTCATTTTTAGGGAACTTTTTTGGCATTTTTTGCGCGTTTTTGCTCAATTAATAATTAAAAAATCCATTAAAAATTCCATGTGCAACTTCTTGACATTTTCCCCCCTCCGTGTTATAATAATACCATAGAATAGACAAAGGATTGGAGTGTTGGGTATGTTTTGTAAAAATTGCGGTCAGGAACTAAGTGCCGAGGCTTTATTTTGCACCCATTGCGGCTATAACAAGGGCACGGGAAGCAGATTTTGCGCCAATTGCGGCAACGAGTTAGCCCCCGGCGCGCGCTTCTGCGGAAAATGCGGATACGGCGACGCGGCACAGCAACAGCAGGCGACCTTTGCGTCGGCGGGACAAAAATCCCGATTGGTTGCGGGACTGCTCGGTATTCTGCTTGGATGCTGGGGCGTACATAACTTTTACCTTGGCAACACGGGCAAGGGTGTGGCACAGCTTTTGCTTGGCACGGTTGGTGGTCTTGCATGCGGAACAGGGCTTCTTGTCTCAAGCATCTGGGGACTCATCGAGGGCATTATGATCCTTTGCGAAACGATCAACACCGACGGCAAGGGACAGCCGCTCAAGGAATAAGACAGAACACATACGACAAAAAAAGAACGGAGAAATCTTTTCGGCTTCCCCGTTCTTTTTCTTATTTCTTACGCTCTGTTCTCGTTTGCGACGATCGCGTCGAGGATCGTCATCCAGCCGCGCACGACGGTCTTGATCTCGTCAAGGTCGCGGTGTTGCTTGTACATTGCGCCGAGGATCGCTTCCATTGCCGTGGCAATATACTTGCGTCGGTGATTGAACGCACGCACGTTGGTGCGTTGCGTTTTGGTCGCGTCGATCCGCGTCTTGCGCGTGCGGTAATCCTGCGGATAGCGCGGATCGTTTCGATCAAATTTCAGATATTCGATCAGGTCGTAGTGGCTCGCGATCTTCACCAAGGAAACGTCACTCTCATATTTCGCTTTTTCAATGGTCAGCTCCTCAAAGTCGTCCAAAAGGATCTCGCAAAGCGCAAATTTCAAGAGTGCGTCGCCGTATGTGGCAAGCGTAACGTTGGTCTGACATTCCGGGACCCGGTAATCATAGCTTCGGTCGGTCAGCGCACGCGTGCGCCACGGGTCGTCGCCATTCACAAGATAATCCCTGAACAAATCCTTTTTTATGCTCATAGCCGTTCCCCCTTTGGATCCTTGAAATATGTATAAAGCGACAGCGTTTACGAGCGGTAGAGCTTTGCCAGACCGCCCTCGGACGTCTCGCGGTAGATCACCTTCAGGTCCTTCCCCGTCTCGTACATGGTGTCCACGATCATATCAAAGCTGATCTTTCTCGAATCTGCCAAAAAGTCGGCAAGATTGACGGCGTTGAGCGCGCGCATTGCCGCAATGGCGTTGCGTTCAATGCAGGGGATCTGCACAAGCCCCCCGATCGGGTCGCAGGTCAGTCCCAGATGATGCTCGATCGACATCTCGGCTGCGTATTCGATCTGGTCAAGATCCAGCTCGTAAAGCTCAGCCGCCGCAGCCGCCGCCATAGCGCACGCCGTGCCGATCTCGGCTTGACAGCCACATTCCGCACCGCTGATCGATGCGTTGGTCTTGATCAGGTTTCCGATCACGCCCGCGGTCGCCAGCGCGTGCAGGATCTGCTCGTCGGTAAAATTGCGCTTGACCTGCAAATACTTCAGGACCGCAGGCAGAACACCGCAGGAGCCGCAGGTAGGTGCCGTTACGATCATGCCGCCGCCTGCGTTCTCCTCGCTCACGGCGTAAGCATAGGCGCAAATCAGTCGGTTGGTCTTGGTCTCCTCGCTCTCGTCGATATGCTTTTGACGGAACAGATACCGTGCCTTTCTTTGCGTGCCGAGTCCGCCGTGCAAAACGCCCTCAGCGGCTATGCCGCGCTTGACGGCTTGGTGCATCGTCTCCCACACCTCGGCAAGGTACTCCCAAATTTCCTCGCCCTCACACTGCTCAACGTATTGCCAGATACGGAGATCGCGCTCGCGACAGTACGCCGAAATATCGGCAAATCGATTTAAGGAATAAACCTCTCCGTGCTCACGGTCGGCATCTCCCTCTGCCAGCACCTCACCGCCGCCAACACTGTAGTAGCGTCGCTTGGCAACCGTCTCGCCGCCAGAGAGTGCGAAGAAATCCAGCGTATTCGGGTGGTAGTCGGTGGGGGTCTCATAGTCGAATACGATCTCGCAGGTACGCTCCGAGAAAACCTGCCGCAGGGCAAGATCGGTCATGTGCCCCTTCCCGGTTTTTGCAAGTGAGCCGTATAGCACCACGCGGTATTCCTCAGCATTGGGAAATTCCGCCAAAAACAGCTTTGCCGCCGCAATGGGTCCCATGGTATGCGAGGATGACGGTCCCTTTCCGATCCGATATAAAAAACGTAACGATTGCATGATCATTCTCCTTTTTGATGAACAGATTTTGCAGGGAAAAGCTTGGTGAACAGTCGCATCACGATAGCGGAAAGGATCACACCAAGTGCCAAGGCAGACGCCAAGGACAGCGTGTCCATTGCCTTCTCAAGAAAACGTCCCGTATCACGATCAAGCGCGTAGGTCATGGTATAGTAAAGCGATGCACCGGGGATCAGCGGCATCAGTGACGGGGTAATAAAGATGGTGGTTGGCGCCTTAAGCACCCTCGCCGCGATCTCCGCATAGAGCGAGATCGCGAGTGCCACGAGAAAATAGGCAAGCGGCTCACTATGGAGCACCTGATGGAGAAGCAGGAACAAAAGCCAGCCAAAGCCGCTTCCGATCGCGATCGCCGCCAGCTTGTTCCCCCTGATGTTGTACAGGATCGAAAAGCCCAACGAGCTTATGATCCCCATGAAAATCTGAACACATTCAACAAACGTCATATCGCGGCACCTCCCGTGATCAACACAAACAGGAAATATCCCGCCGCAATGGCAAGCGCCGACAAAAGTGCCTCCATGCACCGCCATATGCCCGTCATGCTATCGCCCGTAAACAGATCGCGCAGGGCGTTGGTGAATCCGACACCGGGGATCAGAAGCATGATATTTCCGATGATGACCTCGTCGGTTCGCCCGATCGCACCTAAGCGGAGGAAAAGAAATGCAAGCGCCGTCAGCGTGAACGCCGACACAAACTTGGTAAAAATAATATTTTTCAGCGTTTTCTCCGAAAACAAAATAACAAAACGAAGGATCAAGCTGATCAGAACAGCCACAAGGAACTGCCTCATGTCGCCGCCAAAGAACACTGCAAAGCCCCCCGCGATCGCGGAATATCCAAGCGTTACCACGCCAAACGAGTAGTTCTTACTCCTTCGGATCGACTCAAGCTCCGCACGGATCTCCTCATACGTCATACCCTCGGAGCAGATCCTTCTTGACATCTGATTGAGCCTTTCCAATTTGTGATAGTCGGGACGGAGCGACAGCACGCGACGCGTTTGCGTTTTGACGTCTCCGTCACTGCTATGTACGGTACAGATCATACTGCTGGGGATAATAAACACGTCGGTGCGAACGGCTCCAAGTGCGTGGCAGATGCGAACAATACTGTCCTCTACCCGATGCACCTCAGCCCCGCTGATCAGCATCATCTCGCCAATCTCCATTGCACAGTCCAACAATAGCTTCACAGGCAGTCTCCCCCCTCAAGATTTTTGATTCAAGCGTATGCCACCTCATGGCATACAACACCGTTTTTTACAGCAATCCCCAAAAGATCCAGATGCACAAATATCCCGAAAGCACTGCCGTCAGCGTAAACGGTACGCTGATCTTCATAAAGTCACGGGCTCTCACCTCATATCCCTCCTTGCGGAGAATGCCGA
>JAZRIE010000041.1:0-4485 GCA_045645105.1 Eubacteriales bacterium
AGACCGCATCCGCGGCGGCGTGTGCCGTCGGTGCCGTCCCACAGCCTGCCTCGTTGGAAAGAAGCCCTCGCATCGTCCCCGTCCGAAGTGCCTGCGAGGTCAAAAAGCCGATCACGCCGCCGCCCACGCTATCGGTAGAAAACGCACCGCGCAGGATCGACGAAAACGCGTCACCGAGCGCGTCACGTCGCAGGATCAGCACAAACGCCGAAAGGATCACGTACCCCGCCGTCATGATCGGTACAAGATATTCGGTGAGTGCCGAGATCCCCTTGGTTCCGCGCACGATCACGGGAAGCGTTATTGCGGCAAGCGCAAGCCCCATGAGCCACGCAGGAATCTGTGCCACGCCCTCAAACGCCATACAAACGGCGTTGACCTGAATCATACATCCCATGCTCAGCGCGTCCGCGATCATCAGAAGCGCAAAGACCGATGATATGATCACAGCCATTCGAAGGTGTCTGTGCGACTCAAAATAATCCTTTATATAATAATACGCACCACCAAAGAACCCGCGCGCTCCTTTTCGTCGGTGTGATACCGCCAAGAGGATCTCGGCATATTTGAGGATCATCGCCACAAGCGCCGACACCCACATCCAAAATACCGCCCCCGCACCGCCGATCCACACCGCGTTCGCTACGCCTACGATATTCCCCACGCCAAGTGTCCCCGCCAATGCCAGCATCAGGGCACGTTGCGAGGAAACACCTCCGTTCGGCGATGGTGTTCGCAACGCGCGAAGCATTTTCCTCGGACTGCGCAACGGCTGAAGCCGCAAATAAAAAAGGAAGAACAAGCCGCAAGTCACCAAAAGAAGCGGAATGTGTCCGCCCGTCAAAAGCCATTTGATCATTTTCATGCCCTCCCAAAACCGTCCTGTTTCATTCTATGAGAGAAGTTGCGCATCTATTCGTCGTCAAAAAGCGCCCTTTTTAGCACTCCTTAGCGGTCGTCAATCAATAAAATTGTTAAAAGAATGTGAATATTACAGCAAAGGACTTGATTTTTCCCAAAAAAAGTATAAAATAAGAGCATACGTTAGCACTCGCAAGTTTTGAGTGCTAATTCGACGTAAAAAATCATATTTCGAGAGAAACAATAAGGAGGACTCTGAACTATGAACATCAAACCGCTTGCAGACAGAGTAGTAGTCAAGCTCGTAGAGGCAGAAGAAAAGACGAAAACGGGTATTTTCCTGACCGCATCGGCACAGGAAAAGCCTCAGGTTGCCGAGGTAGTGGCAGTAGGTCCCGGCGCACGTGACGACAACGGAAAGCTCATCCCCATGGAAGTGAAGGTTGGCGACAAGGTTATCACGGGCAAGTACTCGGGCACCGAGGTCAAGATGGACGGCAACGAATATACGATCGTAAAGCAGAGCGATATTCTCGCAATTGTAGAGTAACGGAGGAACAGAATCATGGCAAAGGATATTCTTTACGGCATTGAAGCACGCAACGCCCTGATGCGCGGCGTGGATAAGCTGGCTGATACGGTCAAGATCACCATGGGTCCTAAGGGCAGAAACGTGGTGCTTGACAAGAAATACGGCTCTCCCCTGATCACCAACGACGGTGTGACCATCGCAAAGGAGATCGAGCTGGAGGATGAAGCCGAGAACATGGGCGCGCAGCTGATCAAGGAGGTTGCCACCAAGACCAACGACGCGGCGGGTGACGGTACCACCACCGCAACGCTTCTGGCGCAGGCATTCGTGCGCGAGGGCATGAAGAACGTCACTGCGGGTGCAAATCCCATGGTGGTTCGTAAGGGTATGAAAAAGGCAGTTGACGCCGCAGTGGAAGCACTGGTCGCCAACTCCAAGAAGGTCAACGGCTCGGACGACATCGCACGCGTAGGTACGATCTCGGCAGGCGACGAGGCGATCGGTCAGCTGATCGCGGACGCTATGGAGAAGGTAACCGCCGACGGTGTTATCACCACTGAGGAGTCCAAGTCCGCCGACACCTATTCCGAGGTAGTTGAGGGTATGCAGTTTGATCGCGGCTACCTCTCCCCCTATATGGCAACCGATATGGACAAAATGGAAGCAGTCTTTGACGACGCGCTCATTTTGGTTACCGATAAGAAGATCTCCAACATTCAAGAGGTTCTTCCCCTTCTGGAGCAGATCGTTCAGTCGGGCAGAAAGCTTCTGATCATCGCCGAGGACGTAGAGGGCGAGGCGCTTACCACGCTCGTACTCAACAAGCTGCGCGGCGTATTCAACTGCGTTGCAGTCAAGGCTCCCGGCTTTGGTGACAGACGCAAGGAAATGCTTCAGGATATCGCGATCCTCACCGGCGGTCAGGTCGTATCCTCCGAGGTCGGCATCGAGCTCAAGGACACCACCGTGGATATACTCGGTCACGCCCGTCAGATCAAGGTCAACAAGGAGCATACCATTATCGTTGGCGGCGGCGGAAATTCCGACGACATCAAGGCTCGCGTAGCACAGATCCGCAACGCGATCGTGGAGTCGCACTCCGACTTTGACCGCGAAAAGCTTCAGGAGCGTCTCGCAAAGCTTGCAGGCGGCGTTGCCGTGATCAAGGTTGGCGCGGCTACCGAGGCTGAAATGAAGGAAAAGAAGCTCCGCATTGAGGACGCGCTCAACGCGACCAAGGCGGCTGTTGAAGAAGGCATCGTTGCAGGTGGCGGAACCGCATACCTCAACGTGATCTCCGAGGTTGCAAAGCTGGTTGACACCGTTGACGGTGACGAAAAGACGGGTGTGAAGATCGTTCTCAAGGCACTCGAGGAGCCGGTTCGTCAGATCGCGACCAACGCAGGATTTGACGGCGGCGTCGTGGTTGACAAGATCATGTCCTCGGGCAAGCTCGGCTACGGCTTTGACGCTTACAACGAGGTCTACTGTGACATGGTTGCAAGCGGTATCGTAGACCCGACCAAGGTTACGCGCTCGGCACTTCAGAACGCGGCTTCGATCGCGTCGGTCATTCTCACCACCGAATCCGTGGTTGCCGACAAGAAGGAAGAGGCATCCGCGCAGGCAGCTGCTGCCGCAGGCATGGGCGGTATGGGCGGCGGAATGTATTGATCCAAAGCCGAATGATAAGATAAGCAGAGGGGGAAGAAGCGATATGCTTCTTCCCCCTCGATCATTATATTCAATAAAAGGTCGCAACCTCTTGCGCGGGCTTGACCGCAAACGCCGTTTGCGAGACGTACAGGACAGGTCCCACACCGCGGTAAAGCTTGTGCTTTTCCACCTTGATCTTCCCCGTTACCGTCACCCAATCGCGCGTATTGAGCGACACGGGCTCGGAAAAGATGCAGACCAGCGGATGATACGCAATATCGTCGGCACAGCAGGTCATGACGTGCCGTCCCGCCAAAACCGTCGCACCGTCTCGTGCCACGATCCCCTTGAAGCGGACCGTCTTCCCGTTGTATTTTTCCATGTCCTCGGAAAGATCGCGATAGAAAACCGCATAATCCTCGTCCTTGATCTCCGCCACAGGGGCTTCAAGATCGTACGGAAGCGGGTCCTCGATCTCGTCGTACTCGACGTGTCCGTCGGGATAATCGTAGGTAATGGCGGCACTGCGCGAAACCCCACGCACGATCTTGTGGATCTCCTCCTTGTCGATACCCTCGGGCGTGCGGTTAAGAACCAGCATCTCACACCCCTGCAGCTTATCGACCATCAGCTGACGCATATTTGCGTTGTAGGAGAGGAAGGTGTTCGCGTCGGCAAACATCATCTCCTGATAGACCGCCCAATTGTCGGGCAGGTTTTCATAGAGGGTATTCAGCATCCACATGCCGTTGTATTCGATCACCACGCGGTCAAGACGGTGCTTTTTCGCCATTGCCGTAAGGTTCTCCTTGGTAAAGTCGGACTCGTTCTCAATCGTTTCCAGATAAACGTTCTGACCGTAGAAGCGCGAGGGATCCAGCTCGTCCACACCCTCCTCGCACTGAATGATCAGCGTCTTTTCACCCGAATTGAACTTCTGATCCTCCATAGTTTCCTGAATGATATGCGTTTTACCGCCCTCTAAAAAGCCCGTGAACAGATAAACGGGTAAGCGTGATGCCATGGTCACTTCCCCCTTATCATACACCGAACAATGCGGCAAGCGCCGACTCGTTCAGCTTCGAGCCGATCACGCAGAGTCTGCCCGTGATGCCCGCAGAGCCGTGACGCACGTCACCCTCACCGGGGACGTAATCAAAGTGGAACCACGCGCCGTCCTTGCCCTCGACAATTCCCTTGGCGCGCAAAACGATGCCGTAGGTCTCTTCGTCCGTGAGGGCTTCGAGGATCGCGCGAAGCGACGCCTCGTCAAACTTCTTGGTAGTTTCTACACCCCAGCTGACAAATACGTCGTCGGCATGGTGATGGTGGTGATGACAGCAGCAATCGGGATCGTCGCACTCGTCCTCGTCATGATGATGGTGATGATGCTCCGCCGACCTTGCCAAACGCGCGAGCTCCTCCTCAATGGTATC
>JAZRIE010000042.1:0-10643 GCA_045645105.1 Eubacteriales bacterium
ATTGATATAGCCGACCACGACCGACTCCTTGACAAAGGGGGTTCTGCCAAGATAGGTCTCCAGCTCCTCGGGGAAGATATTTTTGCCGTTTGCGGTCACGATCACGTTTTTCTTGCGTCCCGTAATGAACAAAAAGCCGTCGTTGTCCATGTATCCGAGGTCGCCCGTGTAGAACCAACCGTCGCGGATCACCTCGGCGGTCATTTCGGGTTGATTGTAGTAGCCCAGCATCACGTTGTCACCCTTATAGCGGATCTCACCCGTGCCGTCGTCCTGCACGTCGTAAATGTCAAGCAGGGTATTGGGAGTTGCCATACCTGCCGAGCGGTCGTTGTAGAAGGTGTCGCGGTTGAGCGCGGCGATCGGTGCGCACTCGGTAAGCCCATAGCCTTGTACCGAGAAGATGCCGAGGTCGCGAAGCCCCTTGAGCACCGTGGGATCGACCGAAGCACCGCCCGAAATGAGAATGCGCAGATTTCCGCCAAAGCTCTTGTGGATCTCGGCAAAGACACGGCGCTTGGCGGCAAGGCGCAACCTGGCGTTGGGGATCGCGTTGGTAGCCTTGATCGCAAGACGCACCTTCTTTTCCATCTTCTGCTTGCGAATGTTTACCCAGACCTTGTTGTACATGGTCTCGATCAGGAGCGGCACGCAGAGCATCATGGTGGGGTGGATCTCCTGCATGTTGCGCGTGATGTGGCGCAATCCCTCGGAGAAGGCGACGGTACAGCCGCGGTAGACCTGGCAGAGGAAGCCGCAGGTGCATTCGTAGGTGTGATGGAGCGGAAGCACCGAGAGGAATGTGTCCTTGTCGTCGATATAGACCATACGGCACATTTCGGAGAGATTGAAGCAGATGTTGCGATGCGAGAGCATGACTCCCTTGGAAACACCCGTTGTGCCCGAGGTGAAGATCAGCGATGCCAGCACGTGAGGGTCGATCTCGGCGTCGAGATAGGCGCGGTCACCGCTTGCGATCAGCCGTTTGCCGTCGCGGATCAGGTCATCCAGCTCGTCAAAGGAGATGCGCTCGACCGATGCGTCGATCGCCCCGATCTTGGCTTCCAGCTTTGAGGAGAAGATCACCGCAGATGCCTCGCAAACGCGTGCGATATTTGCCATTTCCTCGGCGGGGATCTCCTTATCCACGGGGACGACCACGCCCACACCGCAGATTACCGCCATGTAAGCGAGCACCCAATGGTAGCAATTCTCACCCGTTACGATCACACGCTTGCCCGAAAGGCCCTTGGCACAGAGTGCCGTACCGAGCGCGTCCACATCGTTGCAATAGCGGCGAAAGCTGGTTTTCTGATATTCACCGCCGCGCTTTTCCATAAACAGCGTTTTATCTCCAAAGCGCTCGGCACTTGCGTGCAGCATTTGCTTCAGATCGTCAAACAATTCGGTTTCATAATTCTGATAAGATGCCATATCATACCGCCTTTCCGGTCGTTTTAACCGTTTCTATCAAGAGTATATCATATTTATCAAAAAAATACAAGGATATTGCAAAAAATTATTCTCTGTCGATCGTCAGTACGACGAAATATGAGGGATCCATGCGACTGACGCGGTCCTCGATGGCGCAGTGGATCTCGTCGTCCTTGAGCTTGACCTCAAAGGGAACGACCACGTCAAAGATGAGATTGGAGTGTGTCGTCCCCGTCACAAAACGGAAATCGTGAATGCGAAGCGAGGGATCGACCGACTGTACTGCCTCGGTGGTGCGCATGCGCAGATCGTTTACCAAAGCGTCGTCGGTAACGATGGGGTCCATGTGAATGGTGGCTTCGATCGAAAGCTCATGCCGAAGCCGACGCTCAATGTTGTCGATCACGTCGTGGGAATGAAAAATGTCTGTCTTGCCGTCCACCTCTACGTGCAAAGCGGCGATCACGTGACCCGGACCGTAATTGTGAACGGTGAGGTCGTGGATGCCGAGAACCTCGTCATGCGACTCGACAATGGCAGAGATCTCCTTTACGATCTCGTCCGAGGGGGCTTCCCCAAGGATCGAATTTTTGGTCTCGTTGAGAATTTTGATACCCGCGATCAGGATCAGGACGGCAACGATCACGCCCATGTAAGCGTCGAGATTGAGGGTGACCGACGGGAACAGAAGCAGGATGAGCGTGGAGATCAGCACCGCCGTGGTGGAAAGTGCGTCCGAGAGACAGTCTGCCGCCGTGGCACGCATGACCGACGAATCGATCCTCTTGCCGAGCTTCTTGTTAAAGAGACCGAGCCAGAGCTTGACGAGGATCGAGCCGCCAAGCACGCCGACCGCCACCCAGCTACGCTCGGGAAGCTCGGGCGAGAGGATCTTGGAGAAGGACTCCTTGAGAAGCTCCACGCCGATCAGCAGGATCAGAAACGAAACGATCATGGAAGCCACGTATTCGATCCGCGCGTGTCCAAAGGGATGCTCGCGGTCGGCGGGCTTTGCCGAGATGCGGAAGGAAATGAGCGAGATGATCTGCGAGCCTGCGTCCGAGAGGTTGTTGATCGCGTCTGCCGTGATCGAGACCGAGCCGAATAGCGTACCTACCGCAAATTTAGCGGCAAACAGAAGCAGATTCAAAACGATGCCAACCACGCTTGCCAACGTACCGTAGGCGCGGCGCACGCGCGGGTTGCTCACATCGTCGTGTTGCTTGACAAAGAGTCGGGAGAGTAATTCCGTCATCGTATCAAAATCCTTTCAAAGTTGTTCTGTCATGTCGGTTGCCCAAGTTCCCTTTTTCACCAAGACCGTACCAATGGCCGCTTTGATCAGGTCAACACCCTGCACGGTCAGGTAAACGAGTGGGGCAGAGAGCGCGGTGTAACGTGAGAGCGTGAATGCCAGCACTACGTTGACGCACCAGACGTATCCCGAGTCGAACAGGAATGTGATCAGTGTCTTGCCACCCGACCGAATGGTGAAGTAGGCGGCGTGCAGGAAGGCGTGAAGCGGCGAGCAAAGTGCCATGATGAGTGAGAACTCAACGGCGAGTGAGCGGACCTCGTCGGTGGTGTTGTAGATCTGCGGGAAGATCGGTGCGGCAATTGCCACGAGGATCCCCGAAAGGAGTCCCATAAATACCGAGAAGACGATCATCTTTTTCGCATCGGCGCGTGCCTCATCGGTCTTTCCTGCACCAAGCTGATGTCCCAAAAGGATTGCCACGGCAGAGCCGACCGCCATGAACAGCACCGAAAAGGTGTTGTTGACCGTGTTCGTGATGTTCATCGCCGAGACCACGGCAATGCCACGCACCGAATAGCATTGCAGGAGCATTGCCTGACCTGCCGCCCAAACCGTTTCGTTGAGCATGAGCGGGATCCCCGTGATGGCGATCCTTTTCATGAGCGGCGCGGGAATGTAGGGCGATCGATACGCACCCTTGATAAATTCGCATTTTTCGGTGTGCGTGTGCGTCCAAATGATGACGATTGCGCACTCAACAAAGCGAGAGATCACAGTCGCGATCGCCGCACCCGCCACGCCAAGCGTGGGAGCTCCGAATTTTCCGAAGATCAGAACGTAGTTGAGGACAAGATTGACCGCCACGCCGCAGAGACCCGCGGTCATGGGCGGCACGGTATGCTTGATCTCGCGGAGCGTTCCCGCATAGACCTGCGTGACCGTGTAGGGCAAAAGACCGATCAGCGAGATGAGAAGATATTCCTTTGCATAGCCGAGCGTGAGGGCAAGGTCGCCCGTTTCGCTTCCCTCGTGCAGATAAAGCCTTATGAGCGGCTCGCCCCAAAAGAGCAGAAGCGCGAACGCCAGCACGAAAAGCACCGCTGCCGCGTAGAGCTTAAAGCGGAAGGTGTGGCGCACTCCCTCGTGGTCGCGCTTGCCAAAAAATTGCGCGGTAAAAAGCCCTGCACCCGAGATCGTCCCGAATATGCAGAGATAAAAAACGAACAGAAGCTGGTTGACGATCGAAACGCCCGACATTTGCTCGGTTCCGATCTGTCCCACCATCACGTTGTCAAGAAGACTGATAAAGTTGGTGATGGCGTTTTGGATCAGGATCGGCACCATGACCGTCAAAAGACTCTTGTAAAACGCCTTGGTGCCAATATAGTTTTTGAAGTTTAATAGCATTACGATTCCTTTTTTAGCGGTTGGACTTTAAACAGCACAAAGTTGATACTCCACTTTTTCTTTGCAGGAAGGAGGCGCAAAGAAAAAGTTCACAAAAAGAAACGCCGTAAGAGGATTTCGCGCTCTGCGGAGCGCGAGAGAGGCGTTGCCCCTTCACCCCACAAACTTTTGAAAAAGTTTGATCAAAACTTTCACCCAACTGACGAGACTCGTTAGTTTTGGAATATAGAAAACAACCCTTGTGTGAAAGTTTTTGAGGGGTTTGGGGAACTTTTTTCAAAAAGTTCCCCAAGAAAAACCCTTACCCCCAATACTTCCGATCGAGGCTGCGGAGTTGAATTGCCTCGGCAACGTGAGGTGCTTTGATGAGGGGTGAGGCGTCGAGGTCGGCGATGGTACGGGCAACGCGCAGGACGCGGTCGTAGCCGCGCGCGGATAGCCCCATACGGTCGTAGGCGGCACGCAGAAGCGTAGATGCGTCGTCGTCAAGCCGACAAAATTCGTGAACGCCCGCCGCGTCAAGCTGTGCGTTACAAAAGACGGCGTGCGCGCTGTTTTGCATACGCGAGGCGGCAAAGTCCCTTGCGGCGGTCACGCGCGTGCGAACCGTCTCCGAGGTCTCCGCGTGTTCGTTTTGTGCCGAGATCTCCTCATAGGAGAGCGAGGGAAGCTCGATCTGAATATCCATGCGGTCAAGCATCGGCCCGCTGATGCGCGAGACGTAGCGTCGCACGTCGTCGGGCTTGCAGGTGCATTTGCGCGTGGGATGACCGAAATATCCGCACCGACAGGGATTCATCGCGCCCACAAGCATAAACGAGCAGGGGAAGGTCACGCGCCCATTGGCGCGGGTGATGGTCACACGGCGATCCTCCAAGGGCTGACGGAGCGCGTCGGTCACCTGCTTGGGAAACTCGGGAAGCTCGTCAAGAAACAGCACGCCGTTGTCGGCAAGCGAGACCTCACCCGGCATGGGATTGATGCCGCCGCCCACAAGGCTGACAGGGCTCATCGTGTGATGCGGTGAGCGGAAGGGGCGTACCGAAAGCAGAGAGACGCCCTCGGGGAGCGTTCCCGCGACCGAATGGACCTTGGTGGTCTCAATGGCTTCGGCAAAGCTCAGAGGGGGAAGGATCGAGGGCAAACGCTTGGCAAGCATGGATTTTCCCGTGCCGGGGGGGCCGATCAGCAGAATATTGTGTCCGCCTGCCGCCGCGATCTCCATGGCGCGCTTTGCCATTGCCTGACCGCGCACGTCGATAAAGTCCACGGGGTAGCGTCGCGTGGCATCGGTAAAGGCGGAACGGTCGCATGCAACAGGCGTCAGCATCTGTTCACCGTTGAGGTGCATGACGAGCACGCGCATATTTGGCACGGCGTAGACCGTGATCCCCTCGACTGCCGCCGCTTCGCCCGCATTCTCCACGGGCGCGTAAAACTCGGTAAATCCGTTTTCCTTGGCGGCTACGCACATACAAAGGATCCCGCGAACACCGCGCAGCTCCCCCGAGAGCGACAGCTCGCCCACAATACACTTTTTCTCCAAGGAGACTTCGCGACGAAGCACGCCCGAGGTATGCAGGATCGCCGTGAGGATTGCCGCGTCAAACGCCGAGCCCTCCTTTTTTCGGTCGGCGGGCGCGAGGTTGACCGTAATGCGCGTATAGGGGAAGGGATAGCCGCTGTTCTGGCAAGCGGTGATCACGCGTTCCTTTGCCTCGCGCACGGCAAGGTCGGGCAGCCCTACGAGGTCAAAGCCCTTCAAATTCGTTTTTTGGTTACATTCTACCGTCACGGGAAATCCGTCGATCCCGCAAAGTCCGGCACTGTACGAAGCAGATAACATCGCTTGCCTCCGTATCAAATAAGACTGTCATAATATAATATTATTATACATGATTTTCAAGTTTCTGTCAAGTATTTTTCCTGCGCGAGCGCAATGTAAAAGGGATCTGCCAATCGCATATGCGAGCGGCAGATCCCTTTTTGTCAGCGTTTCTTTCTTTTGTACCAGACGATCCCACCCGTAACGGCGGTTGCGACGGGCAGAAGAATGACCAGAATGAAGCCCCAGATCAAAAAGCCCGATGCGGTGACGGCGAGCGTTGAGGTGTCGATCTCTCTTGACGGCACGGTAATACCGTCGTGTCCGATGCCCGTCAGGTGGTTGAAGACCGATAGGATCAGATCATGGTTGCCACCCTCGGAATAGGCGTCGTAGGCAGAGAGCGTTGCCAGCGGCGACGTGATCCAAACGATCGACGTCTCGCCTGCCTCGGCGATCGCGCCAAGCGTGTACTCACCCTTTTCTCCCACCTGCATAGACGATCCCGTCGTGTAGTCGGCGGTGAGCAGGTAGCCCGCGCCAGAGGTGTAGAGCCAGGGGGTAACGCTGACGCCATCCTTTTCGGAAATGGCAATGGCGTGGGGCGTGGCAACGACAAATTCACCGTCAAAGCTGCCCGTTGCGGCGTGCGCAGAGTTGATATGTGCGCGGAACAGGTATTCGTAGGCGGCAGAGGAATCGCTCAGGTAGTAGGCGGGATTTCCGTCGCATAGCACACCGTGATTTTCATGGTAGGAAAGACCGTAAGACTGTAACACGCCGTTCAGCTTCTCCAATTTGGAAACGGCATAGGATGTGGTCAAAAAGAGCTTTCCGCCGTCTGCGAGATAGGTCGCGAGCGCGGTCGCCTCAGCATCGGAGAGATCGGTCGCGGGAGCGTTGACGATCAGAAGATCGCAGTCGTCGGGCAAAGCCTCAACCGTCAGTGTGGTGCGCAGCTCGTAGCAGCTCTGCGTGAGCAGATCGGAGAGGGAGCGGTCAAGTGCCTTCGTGCCGTTGCCCGTGAGCAGATAGGCGACTGCCACCTTTTCCTCGGTCACGTAATTGATGGCGTTGGTCACACGGGATTCGCCGTCAAAGTGTGCGGTCGTTCCCTCGGCAAGCAGGGTCAGCATCTGTCCCGTGCTATCCGACTCCGACATCATCTGTTGTGTCTCCTGATATTCGGCAGGCGACATGATCATCTCACCATACGAGGCGTTATAAAAGCGGTAGTAGTAAAGCGACGCGTTGTCAAGAATACGGTAGCGCGCTTGGCTCTCCACGATGATGCTGAGATTTTCGGGCCAGGTGCCACCGAAAGCATCAATGAAAAGAGAATCCTTATTGGGATCGATCACCTCAAGCGAGATCATGTCGCTTGCTTCCTCGTATTTTTCAAGGAAGCTGTAAAACTCGCCGTCGGCATTTGCGCGACCGCCCTCACAGATAAAATAGAGCGTTACCGGCTCGTCAAGCTTTCTCAGCCAATCGACCGTCGTGCCCGAAATGCGAAAGGTAGAGGAGCCCGATACGTTGGGGCTGGCAATGCCCGAGGGGAGGAGCGAGGTCAGCGCGTTCAAGGCAATCAGTGCCGCAAGGAGCAGGACGGTGATGACCGACCATTTTGCACTCACGCGCGTGTTTTTGTCGTTTCCGAACAGATTTGAGGATTGTTGTTTCACGGTAGCACCTCCTCAGACCAGGCGGCGTTTTTCCATGGAGCGTACCGTCAGGAACAGGAAAAAGCCGATAAAGGTAAGATAAAAGACCGTTGAGGGAAGGTCAAAATGCCCAAACGAAAAGGCACTCCAGCGCGAGAACAGATCGAGCGAGAGCAGGGCGTTTGGAACCAGCGACTCAAACAGCTCGGCGTTGATAATGTAAACGATCGCCGTGGGCAGGATCAGCGCGGCGGCGACGAGAAGCCCGAGCGTCAGATTTTTGGAGGAGAGCAGGATCAAGGTCCCTACGCCGAGCGCGCCGAGAATGCACAGCACGAAGGATGCGAGCGCGCCCGATGGCAGGAGCGTGGCGATCGTGCTGATAAAGACGATGGCAAGCACGGCGGCGATCGAAAGCACAGCCGCCACGATCTGATTTTCCACAAGCGAGGAAACGAACAGACTGACCGAGATCAGTGCCGCGCCCATCAGAATATAGCCAAAGAGAGCCGTATATGCCGTGGCAAGGGAAAGCTCGCCAAAGCCCGATAGGATCAAGGGGTAGAGCGCATAGACCAGCGTGGGGAGCAGAAAGACGGTGCAGGCGGCAAAATATTTTGCCAGCACCACGTCTCGCAGACGAATGGGAAGAGAGTAAAGCAATTGGTCGGTACGGCTGTGGCGCTCCTCGGCAATGGCGCGCATGGTGAGAAGCGGAATGATCACAAGCAGTACCCATTGCATACTTGAAAGGGTGTAAGAAATTCCAGAGAAGCCCGTGAGCAGATTGAACAGCGCGGTGAACAGCCCCAGAAAGAACAGGAGGACTGCCGCGATGATCCATGCGAACATTCCCGAAAAATAGACCCTGATCTCTTTGCGATAGATCGCGGACATATTATCTTTCCTCCTTTTCTTCTTCGATCAGCTCGTATTCACCGTCGCGCTCGGCGGCGTCGGGCTTTTGAGGGGCGCGCGTGCTCTGTGCCGCGGCTTCCTCAGTGAGCGTGAGGAAGATGCTTTCGAGCGTCGCTTCCTCGCGTTCCATGGAAAGCACGGCATAGCGGCGATCCGCCATTGCAAAAAAGATGCGGTCGCGCAGGTCGTCGGTCTTGGTAGCCGTCACCGTCAGACTCAGTACACCGTCCTCGCGTGACGCCCCAAGCGTGCAGGTCTCGATTCCGTCGATCGAGCCAAGCACCTCAAGCACACCTGCCTCGTCACCGCGCACCGAAAGCTTGATGCGGGCGTTTCCGTTCGTTTTGCTTTGCAGCTCCTCGATGGGGGCGTTGGCGATCAGCTTGCCGCCCGAAAGGATCAGGACGTGGTCGCACAGCTCGCTGATCTCGGCTAAAATATGACTGCTGATGATCACGGTCTTCATTTCGCCAAGTCTGCGAATGAGATTGCGAATCTCGATGATCTGCTTGGGGTCAAGACCTACGGTCGGCTCGTCGAGAATGATAATGTCGGGATTTCCGAGCATCGCCTGCGCAATGCCGACGCGCTGACGGTAGCCCTTGGAGAGATTTTTGATCAAGCGGTCCTTGACACCGTCGATCAGCGTCAGCTCCATGACCTCGTGGACCTGACGGATCGCGCGCTCGTAGGAAACGCCCTTAGCCTCGGCAACGAAGCGCAGATATTCAAAGGGGGTCAGCTCGTTGTAGAGCGGGGGGATCTCAGGCAGATACCCCACGCACGCCTTTGCCTTCAGCGGCTCCTTGTACATATCAAAGCCGTTGATCTTGACTCTGCCGTGAGTGGGCGCAAGACACCCCGTGATCATGTTCATGGTGGTGGATTTTCCCGCGCCGTTCGGTCCGAGAAAACCGTAAATTTTTCCGTTGTTGATCTTAAAGGAAACGTGATCGACTGCCACGCGATCACCAAAGACCTTCGTCAGCTCCTTGACTTCAATCAATGCTTTGTCCTCCGTTCATTTGTGTAGACATCGGTATTAGCGTACTATCGGTTTGTGTTGAATGTATGGTAAAGGAATGAAATTTAAAAAATGGCGCGTTGCCGCTCACCGTCAGACGGGCAGAAAACGCAAGCCGAACAGCCGCAAAGCTCCGGCACGCAACGAGTCGTCCTTGGAGGAAAGGTTCAGGTGAGCCTCCAGCGCGGGGGTGCCGTTTGTTTTGCGCATGGCAAAGCGACGGAATGCGGGAAGCGAGAGAAAGGGTAGCTCGAGCGAGGGAGCGTCGCTTCCGGTTTCGTCGGTGATCGGCTCGATGCGATAGCGAAGAGCGGGTAGCTCTCGGTCATCGGTTTTTGCCGAAACGCCGCGGTCGTGTGTGCGTAGGGATAGGAACGCGCAGAGCAGAAAGGCAACGAGACGCTCACTCTCAAGAGGTGAGCAGGTGAGTGCATCGAGGGGGACGGCTACGTCGTCAAGAATGCACCCCGCAAAATTCGCGATCAGATGCGTTTTGGTTCGCAGACCAAAGCGCGGAGAGGGCGAGAGAATACGGTCAAGATAGAAAAACAGCTCGGTCAATTGCGAGAAGACCTCATCGTCACCGCTATGGGGAACGGGTGAGACCTGCGAAAACGCGGGAGAAACTGCAAAATCTGACCGTCCCATGTGACCTAAGAGCCGCGCGACGGCATGGGCGTCGGCGTGGGGCGAGAGGACGAGCAGAACCCCCGAAGCGCGGAGCAGGTCGCCAAGGACGAGCAATGCGCGGGAGTTGCCGCCCATCAAAAGGACGTGCGTGCTTTTGGAAAGCGCAGATCGCAGAAATTTCATCTCCGACGCGGGGATCGAGAAAAGCTTATCCAACCGCTTTCCCTGCATAGGAGAACGACCGCGAGAGACTAAGATCCGAAAGCCGTTGGCGGGATCGACGATAAGAAAATCCTCGTGGCAGACGCGACGCGCGCGATCCTGCTTTTCGTCGGTCAGAAGAGATTCGGGGACATAGGCGTTTAACTGTTGTTTCATAAGACCAACCTTGTAAGAAAATTTTTAACGAAACGGCTTTCGTCAGTGAGATAAAAGTTTTGTTCAAACTTTTTCAAAAGTTTGCGCGGTGAAGGGCGCGTAGCC
>JAZRIE010000043.1:0-3107 GCA_045645105.1 Eubacteriales bacterium
AGCTTCTTGATCAGCGTGGTTTTCCCCGCTCCCAAAAAGCCCGAAAAAATATCAATCTTCGTCATGTTCCGTCATTCCTTTTCTTTCAAAATTATCAATGATTATTATACCCCTAATGCGTGGAAAAGTCAAGACCTTTCCCCCGATGTATGCAAAAACTTTTCAAATTTTGGCAGAGGTATTGTCTTTCCTACTGATCTTGTGATATAATAATAACAGCATAACAAAATTGTAAAACAGAAGGGTGACGGGAATGCAATCGATTTTTGAATTAAAAAACGAGTTGCCGTTTGATCAGAACATATTTGACCGCATGAAAAAAACGGCATCCGCGATCCTGCAAACCGCAGAAAAAAATGAATATACACAGGCAATCGTATTATTATCGTCAACAGGCAAGGAATACGGCGCGATCATAAACAACGCACTAACAGACGGGCAAGGAGATACGCAGGAGTTGCTTGAACAGTTGAGGTTGAAAAACGACGTTGCTGTACACCGTATTCTTTGTTTGTGGCAAGACGGCAATATCGACATTCCCTCCTTTGCCTTTCGGAAAATGCTTTGCGATTTGAGTCCAAAAAACACCGAAACGGGAATATTCGTTCGGATGCAAAACGGATTTTCAACAATAAAACTAGAGATTACGATGAAATAACATTATCCGTCCGTTCACCTCTTTTATAATCATAATCCTTTCCTTTCCCGCATAGAATGTACCATCATTTCATGCAAAAAAGGAGACGACCGTATGGAACACTATCAAAAAGAGGAGCATTCGTCCCTGCGGATGCAGGTGCCGCTTTGCAATCGCTCTGGAATGACCGAGCTTTCTGCCGATTTTTCACTCCCCGACTATCTTCCCGAAATCAAACGCCTGCTTCGCGTCCGCGCAACGGTACTGCCGCCCGACAAATACATCGGTGCGGGAAATGCCGACTTTACGGGTGCTATTGAATACGCCATTCTTTATTCGGACAACGACGGCGCGCTTTACTGCGTCACCGAACGTGGAGAATATCAATTCGCGGTTCCACTCGACACGGTCGCGGACATTGATCTCAACGACGGCTTAACCTGTGATTCCGATGTCATCCCCGAAGCAGTCAGCGGCAGAGTTGCCGCACCGCGTAAGGTATCTGTCAAATGCCGCCTGCGCACCCAAGTTCGGTTGTACGGAACGCGCTGTCTTGAAGAAACGGTTTCGGGTGCCGATAGTGCTTCGATCCAACGCCTTTGCGGACAGACCGAGGTCGCTCGCGTATTCATCGGTATGGGCGAACCTCTGCAGCTTGGCGACGAGATCCTTTGCGACACACAAAACGAAGGAGATATGCGCGTGATCTCGACCGAGGGTCATGTCTTTGTCACCGAAGCGACTGCCGGAAGCGGTGTTGTCAATTGCCGCGGTGAGGTCTGCCTGAAGCTGCTTAGTACGCGAGAGGACAGCACCTCTCAGCCCACTCCGCTTTTACGTCGCATTCCCTTTACGCATAGTATTCCCACCGAAGGTGTTGAGGTCAACTGCGACGCCTACGCCGACGGCGTCTGCCACAATATACAGGTCACGGTCGAGGACGGAAAGCTTTTGTGCGAGGTCAGCGTCAGTCTCCGCGCCCGCGCGATGCGCAACGAAGCGCTTTCCTATACGCGCGATATCTACTCGACCTCTGCCGTCTGCGAGCCGCATTTCGTCTCCTGTACCGCCACGCGCGCACTGAAGTGCGGGAACGGAAATTTCTCGCTCAACGGCAGCTTCACCGCCGAGGAGCTTGGCGCAAAATCAAGCATGGGGGCGGTCGACGTCACGCTGACCCCCACGGTCACCTCGATCGAAGCCGATCACGGAAAATACTACCTGAACGGGCGTTGCCGCGCGCACATGATCCTTTCGGACGGCGAGGAGATCTCCACGCAGGAGCTGGAGCTTCCCTTCCGCTATGAGACCGACGGCGGTGTCGAGAACGTAACCGAATACCAGGCAACCGTCACACCGATCTCCTGCCGCATACGCGCCGACGGCGAGCGGATCGGACTCGACGCCGAGCTTGCCGTAAGCTTCTGTCTGCGCACCGAAACACGCTTTGAAATGCTTGCCGACGCCTGCTTTGGCGAGCATGTCAACCGCTCGGGCGCGGTCTATACTATATGCTACCCCTCTCGCGAGGATACGCTTTGGAGCGTGGCAAAGCGTTATCACCGCCCCGTTGGAAGGATCTCCGAGATCAACTCCCTTTCGGGAGCCCCCGCCGCCGACTCCTCCGAATCCTTGGCAGGTGTGGGATATTTGTTGGTGTAGATTTATAACAGAAATGGGGCTGTTGCATGAAGGCAGCCCCATTCTTGCATCCACACCCTTTTTTGTTAAAAATACAAAAGCTTCTCTTTTGTTACTTTTGGAGTATAACATTTGCATAAAAGCCGACATTTTCTTAAAAAATCTACATTTAACAAATGTTTTTTTCAAAAATCTCTTTACTTTTGTCTTTTTTTATGGTATCATGTAAAGCGGTATGAATGAATACAGACACAAAATACAGGAGGATTTCAAACACATGGCAATCGAAAGAAAAAAGCTTTCCATGGATGGTAACACCGCTGCGGCACACGTATCCTACGCGTTCACCGAGGTGGCTTCCATTTACCCCATCACGCCTTCGTCCCCGATGGCAGAGGTAACCGATACTTGGTCCGCTACCGGTCTTAAGAACATCTTTGGCGAGAGAGTCAAGGTGATGGAGATGCAGTCCGAGGCAGGTGCGGCAGGTACCGTGCACGGTTCTCTCGCGGCAGGTGCGCTTACCACCACCTACACCGCATCTCAGGGACTTCTTCTGATGATCCCCAATATGTACAAGATCGCGGGCGAGCTTCTCCCCTGCGTAATCCACGTATCCGCCCGTTGCGTTGCGTCCCACGCGCTCAACATCTTCGGCGACCACTCCGACGTCTATGCTTGCCGTCAGACCGGCTTTGCAATGATGGCTGAGTCCAACCAGCAGGAGATCATGGACCTTGGTGCCGTTGCGCATCTCGCAACCATCAAGGGAAGAGTTCCCTTCGTCAACTTCTTCGACGGCTTCCGTACCTCTCACGAGGTTCAGAAG
>JAZRIE010000044.1:0-2299 GCA_045645105.1 Eubacteriales bacterium
ACGGCGCGTACGCGCGCACACCGGCAAGCAGGCACCACGGCGCCAGCGTAGAATGGATATACTTGGAATTCAATCCACAGATCACTGCGCGCATCGGTTTGCCCCCCTTCGTTTCGTATAACACCATTGTATCATACGAAAAGGAACCCGACAAGTGTTTTGTTTCTTATTTTGCAGCTCGCTCGCTTGCCCACTCGTCAAACAATTGGGCATTTTCGGTAATCTGATCGCCGTCCTTTTGGAACGCACCGATAACGCCCATATCGTTGGGCTTGAGGACCGAGAAAACCTCTTCGTAAACGCCCTTGATCATTTGACGGATTTCCTCAGGCTGCTTACCATAGAACATTTGACCGCCCGCAAACAACTTGAAAGCGAGGATCGGCTTCTCCACCGTTTTCAGCGTTTCCAGCATAATGGGACGATCTTTCGGGAAGAAAGTGAGCGTATCTTTGGTTTTGCCGGTCAAGAAGCCGCTCGGTTCGCCTTCACGTCCCACACGGTTGTTCTGCATACAAGCCATATAGAAGTCCACGTTCCAGCCCTCGCGTTCACAGGTTTCGATAACGTCGGGGCGGTGGGTACCCAGTCCGACCGGAACGCCCATAAACCGGAACTGCTCAAGCCTTGCTTTTATCTGTTCGACTCCACCGGTTTCAAAGAGATAGTCAGTGGTCGTTCCCTGATGGTAAATACCAATCGGGTCAAGCGTCATCATATCACGCATACTGACGTTCTGGTCCATCGGCATAAACGGCTGGAAAATGAACTGCAACTTTCCGCCCGCTCTGCGATATTCCTGAAGCACGCGAATCATAAACGGATCTGCCAAGGGGAGCATGGTGTTGTAACCGTTTTCCTCCATCTTGAACAGCGCTTCCATAATGCGTTCTACCGTGTAGTACTCTTTCATTTCCTGTCCGGTATGAACGTACGTGATGTACGAATGTCCGCTGATGGAATTATCGCCCATAATCAGCTTGGAAACCTTATGTCCGAAAAAATCAACGTATTGCATAGTCGTTCTCCTTTCAAATCAAGGGTTTATCTAAGCATATTGTACTTTTTTAAAAGAAAAAACTCCAGCAAATATGACTAAAAAGGTGGCAAAATCCGCTAAAAAATCCGCCCTTTTTAAAAAAGGGCGGATGCTGTGTAAACTACTCTTTAAAATACTCCGACGGTGCCATTCCCATATGGTTTTTGTATGCCTGATTAAACGTGCGAACATTGCCAAATCCGCTTTCCAGCGCAGCACGCGTGATGGAAACGCCTTGCTTAATAAGACTGTTCGCCTTTTTTATGCGAAGATCATTGATGTATTCGTGAACACCTTGCCCCGCGTATTTTCTGAAAATGTTTGTCATATTACTGCGCGAAATATACAGTTCCTCGGCAATAGACGAAAGTGTTATATCTTCCGTGAAATGGTCGTTGACGTACTTAATGATCTCAAAAAACTGATCGCGCTTTTTGTCAGCGATAACGCTCTCACAAGCGAAACGGCTTTGCAACAGCAAGTAAAAAGAAGCAATCAGGCTTTGAAGATAAAAGAACCGATCTGCGTCCGGCTGTGCCTGTTCTTGCGTTATGAGATCAAAAAGAGCGGTCAGTTTCGCAAAAAATTCAGGATCGCGCTGTTGTTCTTCATAGGTAATGTGCGTTTTTAAAGGCTTGACACGTTCGCCGAAATGCAGCAGTATTTTCATACGGAACTGCATAATTGTAATCTCCGCTTTTTCCGCCGGGACAATAAACTGATGCGCCGCGTAAGAAGGAATAGCAACAATATCTCCTTCGTGCGCTTCGTGAATGTGGCCATCCACACGAAACGTGCAAGACCTTTTTAAAACACGACACAATTCGTACTTCTCATGCCAATGAAAGCGTCCGGTAGCGAAGGGTTCAGTATAACAACAAGCTTCGGTTTTCGAAATCTCTTGCTTTGGCCCCATCTTCTCGCCTCCGTTTGTCAGCGTTACCTTCATTATAGCCTCGCACCGTTTGATGTCAATAACATTTTAAGAAAAAATGACTCGGATTTAAGAAAAACGGCTTGAACTTTCCCTTATAACAAAAAGCAGACGGTTACCCGTCTGCTTTTTTCGCAAGCCATCCGCTCTACGCAATTTTGTTATTTCCCGCAGTTTTTGTCAAAACTCGGGTTGCACGCGTAGAAGTTTTTGCTGTTCAAGCGGTCGGTCGCGAGGCGCAACCCTTCACCGAAGCGCTGATAGTGCACGATCTCGCGCTCGCGTAAGAATTTGAGCGGATCGCGGACATCGGGATCGTCGATGAG
>JAZRIE010000045.1:0-6948 GCA_045645105.1 Eubacteriales bacterium
CTCGCCTCGCCCTCCGTCATCCGCAGGGCGTTAAATCTTCATTCTATCTCGATTTGTTACTATTTTGAAAACTATTGCAACTTGCTATTGCAATTTTCGGAAAATAAATAATAAATAAAAAAGGAGTTTTTATTATGAAAAAATTGTTTGCTGTTTTTATGGTTCTTGTTGTTGTCTTTTCGTTTTCACTTAACGCATTTGCGAACGAGAAAACAGAAGGTGAAGTCCTAACTGACCAAGAGTTTGGATTTAGTGTTTACGAATATACTGATCCAGAACATCAAATTGTCCGTACATATGTTAGAAATGAAAATTCTGTAAAAGTGGGAAATAGCAGAGTTTTGGAAAGTGAGACATATGCATCTACCAAACAACTTTTGCTTGCGTTGGGAATGGAAGAGGATAATGTTATGCAAATGAGTAATAAGCGTTTGGAAAAGTATGCTAATGCCAAAAATATTACTAGCGTAACAACCTATACTAAAAATGATGCCGATGGGAATATTATTGTGGTTTCAGAGGATGAAGCTATGAAAGAAGTTGCAAGAGCTGGTGTAGGGGCAAGAAGCTATCCTGAAATTAATAATACCGAAACGGCATCGAGTCAAGATGCTTACATGAGAATTTCGCTTTTTACAACATATTTGGGAAATGGAAATTATTATTTTTCTGCTGATGCAAAATGGCTTAATATGCCGAGTTACAGATCGGCTGATTCATTTGGTTTTGCATTAAATGGACACGTAGTAAATATAGATTCTTGTTTTGCATGGATTGAATATGATAGAATTCCTTATAGTATTTTGGGAAATAAATATTATCATGAAGCAGAAGGATTGCTTTCTTCTTCATATTTCTATCCTGTGTCCGGTAATTGGGGAGGCTTTGCTGCTGCCTTTGATTTGAAGAATGACTGGTTAATGGGGGATTCTTATGCCAATTACGAAGTTCATATTGAGATGGATACAGTTATCGAATATCCGAGTCAAGCATTAAATTTTAATGTTATTGCAACTTATCATCATAGTGAAAAAACAGTTAATATTTCAGGTGTAAGTATAGGTTTAGATTCATCTGGTACAGTAGGAATGTCAATTGGAATTGAAATGGATAATAAATATACCAGACGTTATGCATATTCCGGTACACCATATTCATATACTCCTTAATCAAAGTGAGGAATAGATGATAAAGCATTTTTTGATTTGTTTCATTATTGCTATTGCAGTTTGCTTGGGAATTTATGTGCTATCTTGGTGTGCTGATCTCCTTGCAATCGATTTCTTTTTGGAATTCGGCAATTTATTTTCTGTTATTGTTACGGTTGTTTGTACATATATTCTTTATTATAAAATAAATCGAATAAAAAAGGATTGACAAATTCATAATTTTATGGTATAACTAAAGAAGAAAAATAAATAGAAAGGTGACATGAAATGGAACAGATTGAAATTCCCGAGGCTTTTCAATCGCGCTTGCGTTTGATGGTTGTGAGTGCGTTGACGATGGGAAAGAAATCGTTTAATGACTTAAAATCCGTTACCAATGCCACCGACGGTAATTTGAGTGTACAGATTACAAAACTGGAGCAGTGGGGATATATTGCGGTGGAAAAAGCCTTTGTTGGCAGAAAACCGATCACCACGTGTGAGTTGACTTCGGAGGGCTTTACCGCTTTCAAGAAATATGTAGAAATGTTAAATCGCATCCTATCTGCTGCCGAAGATTTATAAAGACATACCCGAAAAACAAAAATCGTTTTTCGGGTATGTTTTTTTATTTCTCCGTCACACTGCGACAAATTTCTTTTGCCGCGTGTGGTACAATATAGAAAACAAAGAAAAAAAGGAAGTGAAAAAGTGATTCGAAACGGAAATCAAGTTACCTATGAGACCCGTGGGGAGACGCTTGTGATCCACGTGGGCGGCGAGATCGACCACCATAGCGCGGTCGCCGTGCGGACAGGCATTGACGAACGCTTGGCGGAGGAGCGTCCGCAAAAGGTGATGCTGGAGCTGTCGGGCGTTGATTTTATGGACAGCTCGGGCTTGGGGCTGATTATGGGACGCTACGCATTGGTCAAAAAATACGGAGGATTACTGTCGGTGCTTGACCCAAGTCCCGCAGTGGTCAAGATCATCAAGCTCGCGGGTATGGAGCGTATGGTGTCGATCCTGCGCACCAAAACGAAACAGTAAGGAAAGGGAAGTTATATGAAAACAAGAGTTGATTTCAGCGCGGAGGTCGAGAACGAGATGCGTCTCTCTCTGCCTTCGCTTTCAGTAAATGAGGGGATTGCGCGCGCGGCGGTTGCTGCTTTTTGCGCGCAGTTGAACCCCACGGCGGTCGAGCTTGCCGACGTCAAATGTGCTGTCTCGGAGGCGGTCACCAACTGCATCGTACACGGATACCGCGATGAGGTGGGGATCATTTCTATTTCGGTCAAGCTTTGCGAGGGGAGAATGATCCAAATTGAAATTCGCGACAAAGGGTGCGGAATTGCCGACGTTCGTCAGGCAAGAGAGCCGCTGTTCACTACCGACGCCGCAGGAGAGCGGAGTGGAATGGGTTTTACCGTGATGGAGAGCTTTTGCGATGGTGTCCGCGTTAACAGCCGCGTGGGACGTGGCACAACCGTGACGCTTCTCAAGCGTTTACATAAGTAAGCTCATGGCTTACCGATTTCTGTTTGAGGTGATCGCATGGAGCAAACATCCATATACGAGCGCAACACCGAGCTGATCGCGCGACTGCAAGGGGGAGACGTGCAGGCAGAGACACTATTGGTAGAGGAAAACATTGGTCTTGTACGCACCGTGGCGCGTCGTTTTTTAGATCGGGGAACTGAATTTGAAGACCTTGTACAGATCGGTACGATCGGAATGATCAAGGCAATTCGATCGTTTTCCCTCGACCGAGGGACTGCTTTTTCTACCTATGCGGTTCCTTTGATCGTTGGGGAGATCCGCCGACATTTGCGCGACGACGGACTTGTAAAGGTCAGTCGTATCTACAAGCGTCAGGGAATCTCCTTGATGCACGAGAAAAATCGAATCCTGACCGAGGAGGGACGCGAGGCGGGAATTGCCGAGCTTGCCGCGCGTTGTGGGGTCAGCGTGGAGGAGGCGGCGATCTCATTGGATGCCATTTCGCCGATCACGTCGCTGTCGGACTATGTTTACGGTGAGGATACCGTGACCTATGAGGGCGTGATTGCCGACGAGGAAAGTGAAAACGAGAGCGAGCGGATCTGCGACCGTATCGCGATCTCGCAGTGCATCAATCGATTGCCGTCGCTCTGGAGGCAGATCATTTTATTGCGATACTATCGCAATATGACGCAACAAGAGACCGCTAAGGCGTTGGGACTGACACAGGTCAAGGTCTCACGAGAGGAAAAAAAGATCCTCGCGGCTATGCGTGAGGAGTTGAGTTGAAAAAGAAACTGTAGCCGCGCTTTAACTGAAAAAGGAACACCGTCGAAAAAATCGGCGGTGTTTTTCTGGTTTAAAATGTTTTTAAATCAGGGTTTGGCGCGGAGTGTTTCTTCTGTCAGTTTTCTACTTTTATCAACATTTTTTCCTTGACAAACCAAGTATCATCTGCTATACTGATACTAAAATACTTTGATGAAAAGGAGATTTTCGGTTGCGTAAGGGAGATCCGGCAAAAGAGCCTAAGGATGAAAGTAGTGAACGACCAAAAGAAGACGGTAGAGAAAAACACGTCAAATCGCTTGCTCGGCTGCTACGTCTTCCTTGGAGGACTGTTCTTCGTGTCGCACGAAGAGTTGCAAGGAAGCTGATGTTGCCCATTGGTTGTGTACTGATCTGCACCTGCTTTGTTTTTTCTCTGGTAGCGAGTCTTACGAGTCTGAGTGTTTGCAACCGTACACAATCCCGCATCGTCGATGCAGATATGCTTTCCGAGCTTGGAATTGCTTTTGACTATATTATCGTTCTTGGATGTCGTGTATATGAAGATGGGCGGCTCAGTCATATGCTTGAGGATCGTGTTACGGTCGGGGTTTCACTCTACGAAAAGGGAGTATGCGGTCGGATTTTGATGAGCGGTGACCACGAGGACGACTCCTACAATGAGGTTGATCCCATGAAGAATGCGGCTGTGGCAAAAGGAGTTCCGTCGGAGAATGTGTTGGTCGATCCGTTAGGTCTTTCCACTTATGACAGCTTGTCAAGAGTGGCGGCACAGGCTACAGGAGCGCGGGTGGTGATCGTTACACAGGAGTATCATCTTTATCGTGCGCTTTATATTGCCGAGGAGCTTGGGCTTGAGGCTTATGGAGTAAGTGCCGATCTGAGACCATATGCGGGGCAATGGAAACGCGACGCGCGTGAGGTTTTGGCAAGATGTAAGGATGTGGCTTTGATGTGGACAAAGCCGAAACCGATCGAAGGTATGGCATTTTAAAAATTTTTACTGCCTTTTTTCAAAAAAGACTTGACAAAACGGTCTTGTTGTGATATACTTGTAAAGTATTTTGCTTTACACCTTATAGGACGTGAAAAAATGTTTGAAAAGGATCTGAAAATTGCATATTTGCTGGATTTTTACGGCGAAGTGCTGTCCGAGAGAAAGCGCACGGTCTTGGACTGTTATTATAACGACGATCTTTCACTTGCGGAAATTGCCGAGGAGATCGGAATCTCCCGTCAGGGCGTGCGCGATCTGATCAAAAAGGCAGAGGAAGAATTACACTTTTATGAGGAAAAGCTGGGGCTTGCCGAGCGGTTTCGCAAGACGCAGGAGAGTGCTTCGCATTTGCTGACGCTACTTGAGCGCGACGGTATCGGGGGAGAGATCCTCAGAGAGGCGCAAACGCTTGCCGAAACGGTGCGCGGATAAGCCGTATATGAATAGAAGGAGGAAACGCTGATGTTTGAAAGTCTTGGAGAAAAACTCAACAATGCCTTCAAAAAATTTCGTAACAAGGGAAAGCTCACCGAGGCTGACGTCAAGGCGGGAATGCGAGAGATCAAGCTCGCGTTGCTCGAGGCCGACGTCAACTTTAAGGTGGGTCGTGACTTTATCAAGATCGTATCCGAGAGAGCAGTTGGAAGCGAGGTTTTAGAATCGCTCCTGCCCGCACAGCAGGTCGTTAAGATCGTTAACGAGGAGCTGACGCGGCTGATGGGAGGCTCGCAGTCCAAGCTGACGATTGCTTCGCAACCGCCCACCGTCATTATGATGGTCGGTCTGCAGGGTGCAGGTAAGACAACGCATGCGGGAAAGCTTGCGGGAATGTACAAAAAGCAGGGAAAACGCCCGCTCCTCGTGGCGTGTGACGTTTACCGTCCCGCCGCAATCAAGCAGCTGCAGGTGGTAGGTGAGCGTTTGGAAATTCCCGTGTTTACCATGGGAGACAAGATCTCGCCCGTGCAGATTGCCAAAGAGGGCGTGAAGCACGCGATCCAAAAGGGCTACGACATGGTATTTATCGTTACCGCAGGACGTGTGCAGATCGACGAGGTCCTCATGGACGAGTTGAAAAACATCAAGGCGGAGGTCAACCCCACCGAGATCCTTTTGACTGTCGACGCAATGATCGGTCAGGAATCGGTCAACGTAGCCGAAACCTTTAACAATCTGTTGGACATCACGGGCGTGATCCTGACCAAGCTTGACGGTGATACAAGAGGCGGTGCGGCACTTTCGATCCGTTACGTAACCGGAAAGCCGATCAAGTTTGTGGGAACGGGAGAAAAGCTTGATACCATCGAGCCGTTTTATCCTGACCGCATGGCGTCGAGAATTCTCGGAATGGGCGACGTGCTGACGCTGATCGACAAGGCACAGGCTGCCTTTGATGAAAAGCAAGCCGCTGAGCTTGAGCAAAAGATGCGTCAACAGACCTTTACCCTTGACGACTACCTCGAACAGCTCGGACAGCTCAAAAATATGGGTAATCTGGAGCAGATCATGGGCATGATGCCCGGTATGAAGCCGGGTGCGCTGAAGGATGCCAAGATCGACGAAAAGGTACTCGCGCACACCGAGGCGATCATTCACGCAATGACGCGCAAGGAGAGAGAGAAGCCCGATATCATTAACGCATCACGCAAGAAGCGTATCGCGGCAGGCTCAGGAACCTCTGTAGAGGAGGTCAACAAGGTGCTTCGTCAGTTTGACCAGATGCTGAAGATGATGAAGCAGTTCACCGATATGGGCAAGACCCGAAAAGGAAAGAAGATGCTCGGAAGAATGAAGATGCCATTCTGAATTCGCCGTTCATTGATATAAAAAACAATTTTATTTATTTTTTGGAGGAAACAAATCATGGCAGTAAAAATGAGACTCAGAAGAATGGGCGCAAAGAAGGCTCCCTTTTATCGCGTAATCGTGGCAGACAGCCGTTCTCCCAGAGACGGTCGTTTCATCGATGAGATCGGTTACTACAACCCTCTGACCAATCCCGCAGAGATCAAGATCGACGCTGAGAAGGCAAAGAAGTGGTTGGGCAATGGCGCACAGCCTACCGAGACTGTAAAGTCCCTTTTGAAGAAGAGCGGCATTGTTGATTGATCCGTTCCATAAGGAGACAAAGGATGATTAACTTACAGGAAACATTACTTGACATTGCCAAGGCAATTGTCGATACCCCCGAGGAAGTAAAGGTCACCGTGACCGAGAACGAAAAGTCCGTGACACTCACGTTGTCCGTAGCTCCCTCTGACATGGGCATGGTAATTGGCAGACACGGCAAGATCGCCAAGGCTATCCGTACCGTTATCAAGGCTGCCTCTGTCAACAGCGGTAAAAAAGTATCCGTGGACATCGTTGATCAATAAGAGTCCACAAGGCGCGACGGCGCAAAAAAAGGACGGGGAGAAGAAAACTCTCCGTCCTTTTTATGTGGGAAGCGGCGAAAATATGTATTTGACCTGCCTTTTTTTATTAAAACGTATTTACAAATTCGACATTTTGTGG
>JAZRIE010000046.1:0-3148 GCA_045645105.1 Eubacteriales bacterium
ACACCCCTTCAAAACTTTCACACCACTTTTCAATTAGAATTGCTTACTAACATATCCGCGCCATCATGGATTAAAAGTTTTCGCCCACCTTTTTCAAAAGGCGGCGCGGTGAAGGGCGCGTAGCCCTTCTCGCCGTCCGCAGACGGCGAAATTCCCCATTCGGCGTTTCTTTTTGTGAACTTTTTCTTTGCGCCTCTTTCCTGCAAAGAAAAAGTGGGCTATCAATTTGGCTCCACACACCAAACCACCGTTTTGTTTAGCGGGTCTGTCACTACTTAGAAAGGAGTTTGCCATGCAAAAGATATGGAGCATGACGAGGGAAGCGATACGCAGCATCGATCCCGTGCTGTTTGGGTGCGCAACGCTTCTTTCGATCATCAGTATTGTGACGATATGGGGGGCTGTGGACAACTTTGGTATGTCCAAGCTGAAAATGCAGGTCGCCATCTTTGTCGTCGGGATCCTTGTCACGTTCGCCATCGCGCTGATCGACTACCGCGTGATCGTGGACAAGCTTTGGCTTTGGATGCTCATAGGCTCGGTTTTGCTTCTCGTCATCACGCTTCTGTTCGGAAGTAGTGGCGAGAACCGCGAGACCGCAAACACGAGTTGGCTCAAGATCCCCGGCACGGGATTTATGATCCAGCCCTCGGAGTTTATCAAGTTCACCTTCGTTTGTACCTTTGCCAAGCACCTGTTTACGGTGCAGGAGCATATCAACAAGCCTCTGACCGTACTGTTGCTCGGCGCGCACGCGGGACTTGTAGTCGGTCCGATCCTCATTTCAGGTGACCTTGGCGTTGCGCTGGTCTACGTTGGCATCATTGCCATCATGCTCTTTTGCGCGGGACTTCACCCCTTGTATTTTGCGGGAGCGGCTGTCGTCTTGGTGCTGATCTTCCCCTATCTGTGGGAGCATCTTGAGCCGTACCAACAGCAGCGTATCGTGATCGGCTTTAACCCCAAGCTTGACCCCATGGGAAAAGGCATGCAGCCCCTGCTCAGCCGCGATGCGATCGCCGCGGGCGGATTTTTCGGTCAAGGGGTCCTTGGCGGCTACTATTACGAGATCCTACCTGCCTCACATACCGACTTTATCTACGCCACCGTGTGTGAAAAGTTCGGATTTCTTGGAGGGGCTGTGGTGATCATTCTCTTTATGATCATGGTCGTGCGTATCTTTATGCTCGCGCGGACGGCGGGACGCTCCGACTTTGGCGGACTGATCTGCACGGGCGTGGGAGCGATGCTGGTGATCCAAATTCTTTTGAACGTGGGCATGTGCTTTGCCATGCTTCCCGTCATCGGCATTACCCTGCCGCTCCTTTCCTGCGGCGGCTCGTCGATGCTTGCCACCTTTATGATGCTTGGTCTTCTACATAACGTCTACGCGCACTCGGACGCGATACGCGACTCCGCCAACCGCAAAACCTTTGATATAGATATTTCTCTGCTTGATTCATAAAGCGCCGCCGCGTTTCATATATTCTACCAAGAATTTATCGAAACGTTGGGAGGCGCGTTATGTTTATCTACTCATTGCGTGCAAGTACCGTAAAACTCGTGGGGGTCATCTGCGTTGCTCTGACCGTCCTGATCGCTCTGATCGCATTCGTTCCTACTTATACCGTCTCGTCACAGACCTCGGCAGGAGTCGAGCAAGAGGTCAGCTACAGCTATGAGAAGGTCAAAAACGCGGAAGACGCCGTCAGCTTTCTCTCGCAGTTTGGTTGGACGGTGAACGCTGAACCCGTTGAGGTCAAGACCGTGACCATCCCAGCCGAATTTGACAAGGTCTTTTCGGCTTACAACGAGCTGCAAAAGGAGCAGGGGCTCAATCTGACCAAATACAAAAACAAGGAGGTCACGCGCTACACCTTTACCGTAACCAACTATGAGGGCTACGACGGAACCGTGTACGCGAACGTCCTCGTTTACCGCAACCGCGTGATCGGCGGCGACGTATGCTCTGCCGACGTGACGGGGTTTGTGCAGGGGTTTGAAAAGCAATAACATATCAGGGGAAGCAGACAGGATGAGCATCGTCCTATCAGCCTCCCCTTTTGCATACCGCATTTCAGTTACTTTACCCAATAAATCAATCTGTCATTCTTCACAAAAGGAAAGTTCAAAAAGGCGGAAATTCAACCATTTAAGGGATTGACTTTTCCCGTCTTTTATGATAAAATGTAAGAAGTTTCTATTTGAAGGGAGAAAAAGGCTTTTATGTTAAAAAAACTTGCCGGCTGCGTAAGAGAATACAAGCTCTACGTATTTCTCACGTTGCTCTTTATTGTGGGCGAGGCAGTTATTGAAACGCTGATTCCTTTTATCACGGCAGACCTGATCAACGAGATCAAGGCGGGGGCTGAGATGAACGCCATTCTGCAAAAGGGTGCGCTCCTCGCCGTGATGGCGGTGCTGTCGCTGTCCTGCGGCGGTGTTGCGGGCTTCACCTGCGCCAAGGCGTCCTCGGGATTTGCGAAAAATCTGCGTGAGGATCTTTTCAGCAAGGTGCAAACCTATTCCTTTTCCAACGTGGATAAGTTTTCGTCCACCTCGCTCGTCACGCGTCTGACCACCGACACGTCCAACGTGCAAATGGCGTTTATGATGATCATTCGTACCGCCATTCGCTGTCCGTTGATGCTCGTGTTCTCGGTCGTCATGGCGTATATCATGGGCGGCGCGCTTGCCACCGCGTTCGTGGTAGTCATTCCCGTCCTCGGCTTCGGTCTGTTCCTCATCGGTCGCAAGGCAATGCCTGCCTTCCGTGCCGTCTTTAAGAAATACGACCGACTCAACGAATCGATTGAGGAAGACGTGCGCGGTATGCGCGTGGTCAAGGGATTTTCGCGCGAGGACCACGAGAAGGAAAAGTTCGCAAAAAGCGCCGAGAACATTCGCGGCGACTTTACCCGTGCCGAGCGCATCGTGGCGTGGAACACGCCTCTGATGCAGTTTTGCATGTACTTTAACATGATCTTCGTGTTGATCGTCGGCGCGAGAATGGCGATCACCACCGACCGCATTGACGTAGGACAGATCTCCGCCATGCTCAACTACGGCATGCAGATCCTGATGTCTCTGATGATGCTCTCGATGATCTACGTGATGATCACCATGTCCACCGAATCGGCAAAGCGTA
>JAZRIE010000047.1:0-4205 GCA_045645105.1 Eubacteriales bacterium
ATATTGTTTCCGCAATCCATTGACAAACCCCTGTAAATGTGGTAAAATATACTCGCCACACAACTGCATATTTGTTTTCCAATGACGGGAAAATACTTTGGTAAAAAGTGTTTTCTCTCTTTTCTCAACCCGTTGTTGGAAAGCATTTGTGTGGCAACTTATGTGAGGAAAACATTTTTTCGGTGCGTTCCTTCATGGGACGCACTTTTTTATTTTGGGGGGATATTGAAAATGGAAACCTACCGAATTGCGTTTGTCGGACACCGCGAGATCAAGGAAAATCACCGTCTTGAAGCACTGCTCGACGAGATCATCAAGGAAGCTCTGTGCGAAAAGGATTTTGTGGAGCTTTTGGTTGGTAGTGTCGGAGATTTTAATCTTTTGGCATCGGTCAGCGCGAAAATGGTGCAGAGATCCGTCGGAAAACAAAACAACCGTCTTGTGCTGATCACGCCTTACCACACGCGGGACGACGATTTCTATGAAAGGTTTTACGACGAGGTACGGTATATTGAATTGGAAGATGGTCACCAAACGATTGCTTTTAAACAAAACAAATGGATGATCGACCACGCCGATCTGCTTGTCGCATATGTGGAGTCTGACCGCAACGGTGAGGCGATGACCGCATTTAAATACGCCGAAGAGAAAGGCGTAAGGAGCATAAATCTTGCGGTGTTGCCTTAAAATTGTCGGTTACCGTATTGCTTTTGTACGGTGGATGTGATATAATAATAGCGTTCCAAACCCTATGAAGCACAAGGAGTTTCAAATGAAGCAACCCTATCTTACCCCCATCGAGCGTCGTGCGCTGATCGATTCGTACCTTGGTAAGGTCGTGCGTATCGAGATCGACCGCCCCGTGGGATACGTACATCACAAGGAGAAATACGACCTGATCTATCCCATCAATTACGGCTATATTCCGGGCGTGCTTGGCGGTGACGCCGAGGAGCTGGACGTTTATCTGCTCGGTGTCAGCGAGTCCGTGAGCGAATACGACGTGCGTATCATCGGTGCGGTCATTCGAACCGACGACGTAGAGGACAAGCTGGTGGGCGCGCCCGACGGCATGACCTTTACAAAATCAGAGATCGAGGACGCCGTGCGCTTTCAGGAGCAGTATCACGAGTCGTATGTTGAGACGCTTGAAAAACAGTGACGAAAACTTCCAATAAAAATTTGCAATCCTCTTGCAATTCGGTCGCAGAGGGTGTATAATAATAGGGATCATTGAAATGATTGAACAGAAAGGATGATAAAAATGGCAGAATGTAATCACGATTGTTCGAGCTGCGCAAGCGCAGGCGGCTGCAGCTCCAAGGATAAAAAAGAGAGCCTTTTGGTCGAGCCCAATCAGCTCAGCGAGGTCAAGCACATCATCGGCGTGGTGAGCGGTAAGGGAGGCGTTGGTAAGTCGCTTGTCACCTCCATGCTCGCAGTGCTTTTGCAAAGAGAAGGGTTGAAGGTCGGTATTCTCGATGCCGATATTACGGGACCCTCGATCCCCAAGGCGTTTGGTATGAAGAACGTGGAGGTCTTTGGCGACGACAACGGTATGATCCCCCCCTCTACGACCACGGGTATCGACGTGATGTCGGTCAACCTGCTTCTCGGCGACGAGACGCGTCCCGTCGTATGGCGCGGTGCGATGATCGCAAGCACCGTACAGCAGTTCTGGAAGGACACCATCTGGAACGCCGACGTGCTTCTGGTCGACTGCCCCCCCGGTACGGGCGACGTGCCGTTGACCGTGTTCCAATCCCTGCCGCTTGACGGCATCGTGATCGTTTCCAGTCCGCAGGAGCTGGTCTCCATGATCGTGAGCAAGGCGGCAAACATGGCGGGCATGATGAACATTCCCGTAATGGGCTTGGTTGAGAACATGAGCTACGTCAAGTGCCCCGACTGCGGCAAGGAGATCAAGGTGTTTGGCGACAGCCACATTGAGGAGATCGCGGAGAAGTTCGGCTACGACCTTTTGGCGCGTATTCCCATGGATCCCAAGCTTGCAGCCCTCGTTGACCGCGGCATGATCGAGCTGATGGAAAACGACTATATGGACCATGCCGTAAAAACCATTCTCGAAAAACTCAAGATCGAAAGATAAAAAACAATCAGCCCGCCCGCGCGAATTGCGCGAGCGGGCTCATTTTCTATTTCGGGAAGTGGTTACCACCCGCGGGTTCCTTTGCGATCCCACGAATTATCACTGTCGTCCTTGCTATTTCCGTCGCCATCCTTGTCCTGCTTGTTTTTGCGGTTCTTCACAGCGCGCACGATCATATAGATCGCAACGCCAACGAGTACAGCCGCAAAGATCAATGCAAAGATCGATTCAACAGGCATCGTGCGTCCGAATACGTCCTCGGCATCCTCGACTACCACGACCATCGGGATTCCCGTAGACTCGGTAAAGCTCTTCAAAGCGTCGTCTACGGTGTCCTGCGTCAGCTGAAGATTGCTCAGGTTGGTCAGGTGCGAGTCGGCTTTGGAGTGGTCCTCCTCACATTTGTGCGAGGAAAAAAGACCGAGATCGGTGATCTCCAGCTCCATTTGCTCCACGACTCTCGCAAGATCCGAGTCAAGCGAGTATTTGTAATTGTCCATGTTAACGTTCGAGTGGATCGCACGACCAAACGTACCTTGGGAGTCGAACAGTCGATGAATCTTGGAATCGATATGATCGCCAACCCATGCGATATAGACGTAGTCGTAATAATCCTCGCTGGTCACCATGACGAGCAGAACGTAATCCTCATAAGCTCCCTTGCCGCTAAATTCTGCAGCATACTGTGCGTCGGCAAAGTCTTGGAATTTTTCCTCATCGTACTGCACCACGCCGCCCTGCGTTGCCGCAGAGATCGCCGTGCCGATTGACGAGAAGAAGACCGCGACCGCAAGAACCAAAATGATGATCGGCGCCAAGAGCATGCCCATCAGTCCGCCAAGACAGCCGCCACCGTAGCCATAGCCGCCGTAGCCGTAGGGTCTGCCCCAATAGCCGCCATATCCCCAACGGGGACCTCTCGGTCCGCGAGGACCGCCGCCAAACCCACCACCGGGTCTGCCGCCAAATCCACCGCCGCCAAATCCGCCGCCGTGAGAGCCGCCACCAAATCCGCCGCCTCCGCGCGAGCCTCCTCCATGTGATCCACCGGGTCCGGGCATAATCATTACCTCCGTTTTTCGTAAGCTTTGTGTTCTACTATGATACCACAAAACTATGAACTCATTGTAAACGTTTGGACAAAAACAGAAAAAACACATCAAAAAAGAAGGGCTTCGGTAAAAAGCCCTTCTTAAATATTCAAATGAAGCCGAGATTACTTCTTCAGGTTTGCCTCAAGAACTTCAAGCTCGTCGTAAAGCTCGGAGGGAACGCGGTCGCCAACCTGCTTGTAGAACGCCTTGATGTTCTCAACGTCCTCGAGCCAGCTATCCTTATCGACCGAGAGAAGGTGGCGGATGGTGTCGATGGTAACGTCCTCAAGTCCCTCGATGTTGATGTCCTCAGCCTTCGGAACAAATCCGATGGGAGTTTCAACGGCGTCAACCTCACCTGCGCAACGCGCGAGGATCCACATCAGAACTCTCATGTTGTCACCGAATCCGGGCCAGATGAAGTGTCCTTCAGCATCGGTGCGGAACCAGTTTACGTGGAAGATCTTGGGAGCGTTGGGGATCTTCTTGCCCATAGCGAGCCAGTGAGCAAAGTAGTCGCCCATGTCGTAGCCTACGAAGGGACGCATTGCCATAGGATCGCGACGAACCACACCAACGGCACCTGCAGCTGCTGCGGTGGTCTCGGAAGCCATGATCGAGCCAACGAAGGTACCGTGCTGCCAGTTGCGGGATTCGTAAACCAGCGGAGCGGTCTTTGCGCGGCGTCCACCGAAGATGATCGCGGTGAGCGGAACACCCTTCAGGCTGTTGAATTCAGAGGAGATGCAGGGACAGTTGGAAGCCATTGCGGTGAAACGGGAGTTGGGATGCGCGCCGGAGGTGCCAACCTTATCTGCCTTGTCGTACTTGGTGTAATCCCACTTCTCGCCTCTCCAGTTGAGTGCGTTCTTGGGAGGATTGTTGTCAAGACCTCCCCACCACACGGTGTTGTTGTCGAGGTCGTGGCATACGTTGGTGAAGATGCAGTTCTTCTTGGTGGTCATCAGCGCGTTGTAGTTGGAATGCTCGTTGGTACCGGG
>JAZRIE010000048.1:0-3518 GCA_045645105.1 Eubacteriales bacterium
CCAAACAGTACCCACGCCCAAACAGGCGCGACGGTACGGATCGAACAGAACAGGATCGGCGTATAAGTGCCACCTATGAGAAAATAGATGGTACAGTGGTCGATGACCTGCATAACCTTCTTCCCCATTCCCGCGCGCAGACCGTGATAAATGCTGGACGACGTATAAAGCAGGATCAGCGACGCGCCGTAGATCGCGCTTCCCACCACGCTCCATGCGTTGCCGCGAATTGCCGAAAATACGACGCACAGCACAAGAGCGACCACGCCAAGTCCGCCACCGACAATGTGCGTGACCATGTTCATGATCTCCTCACCACTTGTATAATCGGGCAGGATACGGTCTTTCAATTTCGTTCTCTTCATGCTTTTCCTCCTTACCTCAAGGCTCTCGGGATTTGCTTTGGTTTTATTGTATCTTGTTTTTGTTGTTTGGTCAATAGATTTCATTCAATTTTTTGACAAAAGAAAAAAAGTTTATACGTTGTTTTCGATTAAGACACAAGGAACGCGGAGAAGCCCTCGTTGAGAAGGTCTCTCCGCGTCGTTTTTTTTCTGTTGATCAGAACAGTATGATCAGGAACTGAGAAACCAGCACCACCGCGATGAGTGCGATAGGATAGGTTGCCGCGTATGCCGCAGCTACGTCCTCGGTTCCCGAAACGCCGATCAGCGTTCCGAGTGCGGGGGTACTCGTCATACCGCCCGTGATCGAGCCGAGGTTGTTGAGCAGGCTGAGCTTGAGCACGTACTTTGCAAACAGATAACCGAGGATCATAGGAGCCACGGTCATGATGATGCCGTAAACGAAGTACATGGGGTCAAAGTTCTCTACGAATTCCGCGCCGCCGGGGATACCCGCACCAACGAGGAACAGTACAAGACCAAGCTCACGGAACAGCTTGAGCGTTCCCGAGCCGGGCATGATGCTTACCTTGCCGATGCGTCCGAAGTGACCGAGGATCAAGCTGACCAGAAGGCATCCGCCCGTGGTGGTCAGCGAGAAGCAGGTTCCCGAAAGACCCGCAGAGGTCAGAGGGATCTTGATCTGTCCGATCACCGTACCGAGGATCGCCGCCAGAGAGAACGCCGCAATACCCATGTGGTCGATCTCAAAAAGCTTGCCCACGAAGGATTTCTTGGTCTCCTCCTCCTTGATCACGAGCTTCTTTCTCTCCTCCTCCATGTTTGCCTTGGTAAGCTTGGGAATGAGCTGTACGAACAGCACCACGCCAACCACACCGAAAATGTAGGCAATTCCGTGTCCGACCGACACAAGAGAGGTATACTCGGGAGCAACCGTCGCCTTTGCGGCGGAGAATGCGGGAGTAGAGGTCAAAGAACCCGACAAAAGTCCCACGATCATTGCCACAAAGCCGTCCTGCTCCTTGATCGAAGCACCGTAGCCAAGCACCTCTCCAAGGGCGATACAGCCTGCGGCAGCAAGTCCGCCTGCGAGGATGACGACAAGTCCAAGCATAACGTAGGATTTGAAGTTTCTCTTGAAGTTTCCAAAGAATTTCGGTCCTGCAATAAAGCCAACCGAGGTAACAAACAGGATCAGTCCAAGGCTTTCGATCAGAGAAAGTCCACTGTTGAAATCATAGGGCTTGGACGACGCGTCAAATACAAGCGCGCCGAATTCCGTCACGTGGAAGAACAAAGCACCGAACAGGAGCGCTACGATGAACACGCCTGCGTCGCCAAGGGAAATTCCCTTGATCGTAATTCTACCGAGCGCGTAGCCCAGCATCAATACCGCAAATACCACGAACAGCAAGGTAGAAAGATTGCTGATCGAAATCACACCGCCAAATAAAGTCATGGTCTATCGCCCCCTCAAATGCTCTTTTGATTGGTGTAGTTGGGAAGGAGCTTGGGAGACACGACGTCGGTGTCAATACCCGCATCGGCAATTTCCTTCTCAAACGCGTTTACGTGATCAAGCGTCAGCTTGCCAACCGTAACCGTTTTTGCAACAGCCGCCGCATTCTGACCCGCGCTGCGACCGAATACGATGATGTCAAGCAGAGAGTTGCCCATCAGACGGTTTCTGCCGTGTATTCCGCCAACTGCCTCGCCTGCAAGGAACAGGTTCTTTACGTTGGTCGTCATGCAGTTCGCGTCGATGTCAAGTCCGCCGTTCTGGTAGTGGAGCGTGGGATATACGAGGATCGGCTCCTTGCGAATATCGATGCCGTACTTGTCAAACATTCTCCACATGGCGGGAATGCGCTTCATGATGGTTCCCTCGCCGCCGATCTTTTCGATCATGGGCGTGTCGAGCCATACGGCGTTGCCGCTGCCCGTGCCAACCCCGTTCCCGCGGGTGGACGTCTCACGAATGATAGAAGCCGCCGCTACGTCACGCGTTTCCAGCGGGTGCATAAAGACCTCACCGTTTACGTTGACGAGCTTCGCGCCCAAGGAACGTACCTTCTCGGTAACCAGCGCACCGAAGATCTGCTCGGGGTAAGCCGCGCCCGTGGGGTGATACTGAAGCGTCTCGGCGTACAGCAGCTTTGCGCCCGCACGATAGCCGAGCACGAGTCCGTCTGCCGTTGCCCCGTAGTGGTTCGAGGTCGGGAAGCCCTGATAGTGCATACGTCCCGCGCCGCCCGTAGCGATGATCACGGTCTTAGCCTTGGCAACCAAAAGCTCACGGGTCTCCATGTTCATCAGCACCGCACCTGCGGCGTTGCCGTTCTCGTCGAGGATCAGCTCGATCGCCGAGGTGAAGTCCACCACGGGAATACCACGGTTGAAGACCTCGTCACGGAGCGTTCTCATGATCTCGGCACCCGAGTAGTCCTTTGCGGCGTGCATACGCTTGCGCGAGGTTCCGCCGCCGTGGGTGGTGACCATCGTGCTGTTTTCGTCCTTGTCGAACTCAACGCCGAGATCGCTCAGCCATTGAATTGCCTCGGGAGCATCGCAAACCAGCTTGGAGAGCAACGCGGGCTTTGCGGCAAAGTGACCGCCGCCGAATGCGTCAACGTAATGGATCGCGGGCGAATCGTTGGGCTTACCAGCCGCCTGAATACCGCCCTCTGCCATCATGGTGTTTGCGTCACCGATACGAAGCTTGGTCACGATCATGACGTCAGCACCCGCCTCGTGTGCCTCGATTGCCGCAGAGGAGCCTGCTCCACCGCCGCCGATCACCAGCACGTCCACGTCGTAATCGGGGTTCGAAAGATCGACGTCCGCAGGATTGATGCGGCTGTGTGCCTGCAGAGTCTCTGCCAGCTCACAAGGAACCTTGTCGCCCTTGTTGGGACCGATCTTCAAAACATCAAATTCATCCTGCTTATAGTCGGGATGGTATGCCGCAAGAAGCTCTTCCTTCTGCTGTGCGGTCATACGCGCAGGCTCGAGGGCAATGTTATTCTCTCTTGCCGCTTCTACAGCCGCAAGCGATTTCTGAAACTGTTCCGAATACATAATGCGTCCTCCTTATTTCTCGATCTCGCGGTGGTTGTAAAGCTCTTTCATTTCCGCGATCGGCTTTTGCATGAG
>JAZRIE010000049.1:0-3699 GCA_045645105.1 Eubacteriales bacterium
TGACGGCGACGAGGACGACGGTATTCACGTGGCGGTCATCGGCAAGCCCAATGCGGGCAAATCCTCGGTCATCAATAAGCTGATCGGACAAAACCGTCTGATCGTCTCGAACATTGCGGGCACAACGCGCGACGCGGTCGATACGCAGGTCGAGGACGAATTTGGAAAATTCACCTTTATCGTCACCGCGGGCATTCGCCGTCAGGCAAAGATCAACGACAAGATCGAGCATTACAGCGTTCTCCGCGCACACATGGCGGTTGAGCGCGCACAGGTCTGCTTACTCATGATCGACGCGTCCACGGGTATTACCGAGCAGGACGAAAAGATCGCGGGCATTGCACACGAGGCAGGAAAAGCCGTGATCATCGTGGTCAACAAGTGGGATCTGATCGAAAAGGACAATTCCACGGTCAACGAGTTCAACAACAAGATACGCACCGCGCTGGCATATATGCCCTACGCGCCTATCGTCTATATCTCGGCAATGACGGGACAGCGTGTGAATACGCTGTTTGAGCGCATCTGCTACGTTTACGGGCAGTCGGTCATGCGCGTGACTACGGGCATGCTCAACGACGTGCTCGGCGACGCCATGATCCGCGTCCAGCCGCCGTCCGACAAGGGTCGCCGTCTCAAGATCTACTACATGACACAGATCTCGGTCGCGCCCCCCACCTTCGTCATCTTCTGCAATAACGTCGAGCTATTTCATTTTTCCTATCAACGCTTTATCGAAAACTGCCTGCGTGAGACCTTCGGCTTCCATGGCACGCCGATCAAGCTCATTATCCGCATGAAGGGCGACGAAGCCGAAAAATAACGATCCTACTATGCTCAATTTTCAGAAAGGAGTCCCAAAAAGCATGAACCGAAAGGACGTAGAACGCAGAATCATTCGCATAGCCGTCGTGCTTCTTGCCGTCGCCGTTGTCATTGCCTGCTTTGCCATCGTAAGGCTTCCCTTCTCGCTTGCAAGACTCCTCCTGATGAGCCTTGCGGCAATCCCCTTTGCCGTTTCTCTGTTTTTGATCTACGTTGTCGTGCTCGGTCATGTGGCAGGTCTGCAAAAGCGCAACTTTTTCCTCTACGACCGCAAGCGCCGCGAAAACATCTCGCCCGACGATCTCACCATTGAGCGCGTCTCGGAGTGCCTATTGCGCTACATGGTGCTGTTCCGTCAAGGGAAGCAGCTCTATCTATCCGCGCTCTTTGACGAAAGCGGCGGCGCGCCCGAGGTCTTCAAGCCATTGTTTTGCTATCAGCTTCTCACCATGCTTTCAGGCAACGCAGAGGACGCGCAGCTCCGCGCCTTTCTTTCCTGCGGCAAGGAGCTTGCCGACGCCTTTTCCACCTACCTTGGGCAGGCGGGAGAGCTCACGCTCGGTCGCGAGCTGCAAAACCACATCGCCTCGTTCGACGGCACAGACGTTGCCCCCTTCCGCAATTACCTGCACGAGAAAAGCGATTATCTTGCGGGGCGCATGCTCTCCTACACCAAGGAACACATTCACGACTTTGACTGAAAGGAATTCCGTATATGTTTGTTGATAACGTCAAAATCTATATCAAAGCGGGTGACGGCGGCAACGGTGCCGTTGCCTTTCGTCGCGAAAAATACGTGGCGGCAGGAGGTCCCGACGGCGGCGACGGCGGACGCGGCGGAAACGTCGTTTTCCGCGTAGACGAGGGGACGAACACCCTGCTCGCATTTCGTTACAAGCACAAGTTTATTGCCGTGCGAGGCGGCGACGGTAAGGGCGGCAAGTTCCACGGTGCGAATGGCGAGGATCTCATCGTTATGGTCCCCCCCGGAACGCTGATCCGCGATGCCGTGACCGAACGCGTCATTCACGATATGTCCGAGGACGGCGGTGCCGACTATATCGCCTGCCGCGGCGGGCGCGGTGGCTGGGGCAACCGTCATTTCGCAACGCCTACGCGACAGGTTCCCATGTTTGCCAAAAACGGCACGGCGGGCGAGGAGCGCGAGGTCATATTGGAGCTGAAAATGCTTGCCGACGTGGGTCTGATCGGCTACCCCAGCGTGGGAAAATCGTCGATCCTTGCCCGCATCAGCGCGGCGAAGCCCAAGATTGCCGACTACCACTTCACCACCCTCTCCCCCAATCTCGGCGTTGTCCGCACGGGCGGTGAGCGCGGCTTTGTGGCGGCGGATATTCCCGGATTGATCGAGGGTGCCGCCGACGGCGCGGGACTCGGTCACGCCTTCTTGCGGCACGTAGACCGTTGCCGTCTGCTTCTGCACGTGGTCGATATTTCCTGCTTTGAGGGCAGAGACCCGATCGAGGACGTCAGGATGATCGACCGCGAGCTGGAACGCTACAGTGCAGCTCTTGCCGAGCGTCCGCAGATCGTCCTTGCTAACAAGGTCGACGCGCTCGACCGCGAAACGGTAGACGTACAAGCCTTTGAGGACTATATCAGGGAAAGCGGTCGCGAGCTGATGTATATTTCAGCCGCCACGGGCGAGGGCATTTCCGAAATGATCCAAGCAGTCGCCAAGCGGCTTGAGGAGCTCCCCCCCATGAAGATCTACGACTGCGAATACGAGCCCGAGGACGCCTACGTGGGTGGCGGCAAGGAGACCGTCATCCGTCGCGAAAACAACACCTTCTACGTCGAGGGCGCATGGCTGCTCAATCTGATGGGGCAGATCAATTTCGACGACTACGAGTCGCTCAATTTCTTCCAGCGCGTTCTGCAAAAGAGTGGCGTGTTTGAGGCACTTGAAGCCAAGGGCTGCCGCGACGGCAACACCGTCTCGATCTACGATTTTGAATTTGACTACGTAAAATAATATTTACCGAAAGGAAGTAACATCATGAACATCTGGCACGATATGGACCCTGCCGCCATTACCCCTACTGACTTTTCGGCGGTCATTGAGATTCCCAAGGGAAGCAAATGCAAATACGAGCTGGACAAGTACACGGGGCTTCTCAAGCTCGACCGCGTGCTTTATACCTCCACGCACTATCCCGCAAACTACGGCTTTATCCCGCGCACCTTTGCCGACGACGGCGACCCTCTCGACGTTCTGGTGCTGTGTAGCGAGTCGATCTACCCCTTAACGCTCATTCGCGTCTATCCCATTGGCGTGATGCGCATGATCGACGACGGAAAAATGGACGACAAGATCATCGCCATTCCCTTCTCCGACCCCTCCTACCTCGGCATTTCGTCGATCGACGAGCTACCGCCTCATATCTTTGACGAGATCATGCACTTCTTCAGCGTTTACAAGCAGCTGGAGAACAAGCAGACCGCCGTCAAGACGCTCGGCACACGCGAGGAAGCCGAGCAGATCATCCGCGCGGCGATCAAGTCCTATAACGAGACCTACGCCAACAAGTGAAAACGGAGACGCGGTTTTTCTTGGGGAAACTTCTTGAAAGAAGTTTCCCCAAACCCCTTCAAGAACCTTTAAAGCAGATATAGGACAGACGAAACGGGGATGCTTGTGCCCCGTTCTTTTATTTTGGGCATGAGTGGGTAAGCGTGCGGACAGACGGAAAGATACTGCCGCGAGCCGTCAGGGACCACCAACCCTGCCTGCTCCAAACATGTTGTTTTGATATAGATTAGCGCACAGTGAATAATATTTTCACAACCCCGTAGGGCGCGGTGCTTACATGCTTGCGCGTCCGCGAATGGATCACCGCCATTTAATGCGGC
>JAZRIE010000050.1:0-3020 GCA_045645105.1 Eubacteriales bacterium
TCGGGCATTCGCAAATATTTCGATATTGCCGACTCGATGGACGACGTGATCTCCTTGGGTGTGGGTGAGCCCGATTTTCCAACGCCATGGGAAGTCCGCAAGGCGGGCATTCTGTCGCTCGAAAGCGGAAAAACGCGCTACACCTCAAATTCGGGCTTAGAGGCTTTGCGCACCGAGATCTGTCGCTACGTCAAGCGCAAATACGATCTTTCCTACGAGCCGAAAACCGACGTTCTGATCACGGTGGGTGGCTCAGAGGCAATCGATGCCTGCATCCGTGCTGTCACCTGCCCCGGAGACGAGATCATCATTCCTCAGCCGAGCTACGTCTGCTACGAGCCGATGGTAACACTTGCGGGCGGCGTTCCCGTGATCATAGAAACACTCGCCGAGCATGACTTTAAGCTGACTCCCGAGCAGCTCCGCGCCGCCATCACGCCGCGCACCAAGGCACTGATCATGCCCTACCCCTGTAATCCCACGGGCGGGATCATGAACCGCGACGACCTTGAAGCCGTGGCGGAAGTCCTGCGCGACACCAATATTCTCGTGATCTCCGACGAGATTTATTCCGAGCTGACCTTTGGCGGCGACCGACACGTCTCGATCGCATCGATCGACGGCATGCACGAGCGCACCGTTGTGGTCAACGGCTTTTCCAAGACCTTTTCCATGACGGGCTGGCGTCTTGGCTATGCCTGCGGTCCCACTCCGATCATCAAGCAGATCACCAAGATCCACCAATTTGCGATCATGTGCGCGCCCACGACCTCGCAGTACGCCGCCATTGAGGCTCTCAAGAACGGCGACGAGGCGGTTGCCGCCATGCGCGAGGAATACGATATGCGCCGCCGCCTGATCGTTTCGGGCTTTAACAAGTTAGGGCTTGTTTGCCGCGAGCCGCTCGGCGCGTTCTACGCCTTCCCTTGCATCCGCTCCACGGGACTCTCCTCGGACGAATTCTGCGAGCGTCTGCTCTATGCCGAGAAGGTCGCCGTCGTCCCCGGTACTGCCTTTGGGCGGGGCGGCGAGGGCTTCATCCGCGCGTCCTACTGCTATTCCACCCAGCACATCACCGAGGCTCTGCGCCGTATCGGCAATTTCTTGGAGTCGTTGAAATAGGGTGCGGTTTTCTTGGGGAACTTTTTGAAAAAAGTTCCCCAAACCCCTCAAAAACTTTTATCGCGTTTATAGGATAGGCTAATCGGGGCAGCTTCTGCCTCGTTCTTTTGTTTAGGACATAAGGGGGAATGGTTGCGCATAGACGGAAAGGTACTGCCGCTTAGCGGTCAGGGACCACCAACCCTGCCCGCTCCACAAATATTGTTTTATGTGGAATAACGCAAATGGCGAAAAACTTCTTGTAGGGGCGCGCGTCCGCCTCGAACGATTATCTCTTTCTTAAAGCTGCGGTTAGCCTTTATCACGGGCGCGCTTTGCGCGTCCCTACAAAAGAATATTTCTACTATTTCTCTGTGAAAGTGATCGCACCCCCATTGACGAAAACGCCAACGGGGGTGCGAGTCTATTTTGTCTTGTTTTATTTGATCTTCTTAAGCCTCCAAATGCGTTGTGCGTACTCCTCGATCGAGCGGTCTGCTGCAAAGTGTCCCGCCGCCGCGATGTTATGGAGCGACATACGGTTCCATCTTTCCTTATCGGCATACGCCTTAATCATTGCCTCGTGCGTGGTGCGATAGGACTCAAAGTCGGCAAGGCACATATAAGGATCTGCCACGCCGTGACCGTTGAGCAGATACTGCGCAATGTCGGCAAAGGACTCGCCCGCAAAGCCAACGCTCAGGAAATTGACGATACGCGCCAGCTTTTCGTTGGCTGTGTAGTAGTTGGCACTGCGATAGCCCTCCAGCCAAAGCTTTTCGACCTCCTCCGCGGTCAGACCGAAAATAAACATATTTTCCTTGCCTGTCGCCGCCTGCATCTCTACGTTTGCACCGTCGAGAGTTCCGATCGTGAGTGCTCCGTTGATCATCAGCTTCATACAGCCCGTACCGCTCGCCTCCTTACCCGCAAGAGAGATCTGTTCGCTGATCTCTGCGGACGGAATAAGAGCCTCGGCAAGGCTGACGCTATAGTTTTCAAGGAATACCACCGAAAGCTTTTCGCGGATTTTCGGATTGCCCTCGATATCCTTGCTGATCATGCAAAGCAGCTTGATGATGCGCTTTGCCATATCGTAGCCCGGGGCAGCCTTGGCACCGAAAATAAATGTCTGCGGCTGGATATTCAGGTCGGGATTTTCCTTGAGGTCAAGGTAAAGACCTATAATATTGAGCGCATTGAGAAGCTGACGCTTGTACTCGTGCAGTCGCTTGATCTGTACGTCAAAGACCGAATGGGTGTCGAGTCTCTTGCCCGTCTTCTGGTAGACCAATTTCGCGAAATTGACCTTATTCTCATGCTTGATGGCGCGCAGGCGGTCAAGCACCGCCGCGTCATCGGCAAATTTGACAAGCTGTGCAAGCTCCTCAGGCTTGTGACGGTAGCCGTCTCCGATGCAGTCCTCGATCAGCTTTGCGAGCTTGGGGTTGGAGTAGCAGAGCCAGCGGCGATGCGCGATCCCGTTGGTGACGTTATCAAAGCGTTCGGGGTACATCCGATAGAAATCCTTAAAGGTGGAGTCCTTGAGAATGGTGGAGTGAAGCTTGGACACGCCGTTGATCGAATGAGAGCCGATGACCGACAGATTTGCCATGCGCACCTGACCGTATCCGATCACGCTCATTTTGGAGATCCTGCCCCAATTGCCGGGGAACGCATCCCACGCCTCGCGGCAAAACCGCTCGTTGATCTCCTTGACGATCATATAGATGCGCGGGAGCTTGAGACGGAACAGATCCTCGTTCCAGGTTTCAAGAGCCTCGGGCATGACGGTATGATTGGTATAAGAGACCGTGCGGGTGACAATGTCCCACGCGTGATCCCACGAGAAGAAATAGTCGTCCACGAGGATACGCATCAGCTCGGGAATACAGAGCGCAGGGTGGGTGTCGTTGATG
>JAZRIE010000051.1:0-3429 GCA_045645105.1 Eubacteriales bacterium
CGGTGAGCCGGGTACCCAGCTTACCATGAGAACCTTCCACTCGGGTGGTGTCGCAGGCTCGGATATTACCCAGGGTCTTCCCCGTGTCGAGGAGCTTTTCGAGGCACGTCAGCCCAAGAAGTCTGCTGTCATGTCCGAGATCCGCGGAACGGCACACATCGGTATGGCGGAGAATTCCAATATCCATACCGTCACGGTTCACCCCGATGCAGAACAGCCTGAGGGCGTGATCGCAGAGGTCAAGGAGTATCAGATTCCTTACGGCACGAAGCTTGCCATCGTCGAGGGTCAGCACCTCGAGGTTGGTGAGGCGATGACCGAGGGAAGCAAGGCTCCTGCGGATATTATGAGAATTTTGGGATTGGATGCCGTCTACGAGTATCTGATCAAGGAAATTCAAAAGGTCTACCGCTCGCAGTCGTGTAACGTAAACGACAAGCACGTTGAGATCATTGCGCGTCAGATGACTCGCAAGAAGCGTGTGGAGGAGAGCGGCGACACTGATCTGCTTGTTGGTTCGGTGATCGATATGATCGAGTTTGAGGAAGCAAACGACGCAATCGATGCACGTATTGCGGCAGGAGAAGAGGGGCTGAAGCACGCCGAGGCGGCAACGGTTCTGCTTGGTATTACCAAGGCGTCTCTGCAGACCGAATCCTTCCTCTCTGCGGCATCCTTCCAGGAGACCACCAAGGTGCTTACCGAGGCGGCAATCCGTGGTAAGGTGGATCGTCTGCTCGGCTTGAAGGAGAACGTGATTATTGGTAAGCTGATCCCTGCCGGAACAGGTATGGATTGCTACGGTGAGGTCGGCGTTCGTCGTAATGAGCCCGAGGTAGAGGTCGAGGCAGAGCCCGAGCTTGAAATCGCGGAAGACGCAGAGACTGCGGTCGAGGAGACCGAGGCTGTTTGATTAACCAATCAAATAACTGAATAGAAAAGGGCGGAGATCTGTGTCAGATGCAGTCTCCGCCCTTAAAAGTAGAATTATATACTAATAGCGCGTTTTTTCTTGAAAAACGACGCGAAAAAATAGCATTGATTTGTTGACATTTTCGGAAAATTGTGCTATAATAAAATACCAAGGTAAGATTTTTTTCAAATGTTGGAAGAAGGAGGATTTTATGAGAAGGTCAAAAGCTCCCATCTGGGAGGAAACTCGTTATAACGAGCAGAAAAACGAGGAAGAACGTTCCCGTAAGACTCCCATATATCTTTCCGGAACAAGTGATTTTATCATTTGTGCGGGCGTGCTGACGCACTACGAGGGATCTTCTACAATGGTGCGTATTCCGCACGGCGTCGTGGAGATCGGTGCGGGCGCATTTGCAGGGTGTGAAAAGCTTAAGAGTGTGTCGCTCCCGAATTCTGTGTGTCAGATCTCGGAAAATGCCTTTAACGGATGTGCCTCCTTGGGTGAGATCCGTATTCCAAGAGCTGTGACCTCGATCAAGAGAAAGGCTTTTTACGGATGCGTTGAGCTGAGTGAGGTCGTTTTTGAAAGAGGTGATCGTTCTCTTTATATCGATGAGTCGGCGTTCCAGCTCTGTTTGTCCATGCAAAAGCTGATTGTGCCGCGTGACGTTGAGTTTGTCGGAAAGTACGCGTTTGCAAACTGCTCGTCGCTCAGCGAGATCCGTATCAAGGGAAAGGATCAGGTCTACCTGTCCGAGGGCGCGTTCAAAAATTGTAAGTCGCTCAAGCGAGTGGCGATCTCGGGACAAATCTATTTTAAATACCCCGTTTTTGAAAATTGTCGAAGCGAGGATCATATGGCGTTTAAGCGTATTACGATCAGCGACGGCTCCAAGCTCAACAAATCTCTTTGTTGCGCAGATCGGTTGACCGTAATCGGGAAAAAATGCGCCAGATGCGGACTGCGGCATGTACGCAGTACACTTTCATAGGTGAAGGTCCCTTGTAAAACACCGGGAAAAGCAGTGGCTTGGCTCGGTGTTTTGCTTTTTTGGTGGTTATTCATCGTAAAATGTGGCAAATAATAAAATAAAATATGCGTGGATTTGTGCAAAAAGTAGAATTTGATCTTCATACTTGACAAAAACGGCTTAAAATGATATAATAAACTGTAATTGTCGGCAGTATGCCCAAACTATGCTTATCGGTAAGATTGTGTATGCTGACGCAGTATGGCAGTATCACGCGATCCACAGGGTCGGGTGTCTGTATATAAACATTAAATTTCGGAAGAAGGAGGAAATGAGGAATGCCAACCTTTAACCAGCTTGTCAGACAGGGACGCGGCGAAAAAGTGTACAAGTCCAAAGCGCCTGTTCTCCAAAAGGGATTCAACTCTTTGAAGAACGCTGCCATCAACCAGTCTGCACCGCAGAAGAGAGGCGTTTGCACCAAGGTGTCTACCACCAGCCCGAAGAAGCCGAACTCGGCAATGAGAAAGATCGCCAGAGTAAGACTGACCAACGGACTTGAGGCAACCGTCTATATCCCCGGTATCGGTCACAACCTGCAGGAGCACTCCGTTGTCTTGATCAGAGGCGGACGTGTAAGAGACCTGCCTGGTGTACGTTACCACATCATTCGCGGTTCACTTGACGCACAAGGCGTTGCAAACCGTAACCAGGGCCGTTCGAAGTACGGCGCAAAGAGAGCAAAGAAGAAATAATTTTGCCCTCGCGGAGACATCCGCAAAAACCACGAAAAAGCAATTACGCTCGTCTGACGTGTATTTCGTAAATTTAATGTTTATGTTCACCCGACGTGCGCTTACAGAAGAATGCTTTTGAGTACCAATGATTTCATAAATTTGATGAAGGAGGGAAGTACAGTGCCGAGAAGAGGTCGTATTACCAAAAGAGATGTATTGCCGGATCCGTTGTACGGTTCCAAACTGGTAACTAAGTTGATCAACAACGTGATGTATGACGGCAAGAAAGGCGTTGCCCAGACGATCGTATACGATGCGTTCAAGCTCGTAGAAGAGAAGCAGGGACAAAACGCACTGGACGTGTTCCAGGAAGCACTTGAAAACATCATGCCTGTTCTGGAAGTAAAGGCGCGCCGTGTAGGTGGTTCCACCTATCAGGTGCCGATGGAGGTCAGAGCAGAGCGCCGTCAGACCCTTGGTCTGCGTTGGCTCATTCTCTTCGCAAGAAAGCGCGGAGAAAAGACTATGGCTGAAAGACTTGCGGGCGAGATCATCGACGCAAAGAACAGTGCCGGCGGAGCTTTCAAGAAGAAGGAAGAAACCCACCGTATGGCAGAAGCAAACAAGGCGTTTGCTCACTACAGATATTGATCTGTTTCTTAAGGAGACAAACCAATGGCAAGAGAATATTCACTTGAAAATACCAGAAACATCGGTATCATGGCACATATCGACGCGGGTAAGACTACCACGACTGAGCGTATCCTGTTCTACACAGGTAAGACGCACAAGCTTGGTGAGACCCA
>JAZRIE010000052.1:0-2681 GCA_045645105.1 Eubacteriales bacterium
TATCATAAAAGGCATGCAAAGTCAACGAATCCCGAAGTAAAATTATGAACGGATTGTAAACCTTTGCGAAAGTAAAAAAAAGGGAACGGACGCGTATCCATTCCCCTCTTGTTTTTTTGATTATTCCTCGGCTGCGGGAGCTTCCTCGGTAGCATAATCCTCGGGCATAGCCTCGGCTGCCGCTGCTGCCTCCTCAAGGAGAGCGCGGATCGAAAGGCTTACCTTCTGGTTCTCGTCGTCGATGTCGGTGATGCGAACGTCAACGCTCTGACCGATCTCAAGAATGTCGGCGGGCTTTGCGATTCTCTGCATAGCGATCTGAGAAATATGGATCAGACCGTCTACACCGTCGATGATCTCGGCAAATGCACCGAAGGGCATCATGCTGACGATCTTGACCGACGCGATGTCGCCAACCGCGTACTGAGACTTGAAGATGGTCCAGGGATTGGTCTCCTCGGTCTTATATCCGAGAGAAATTCTCTTCTTTTCGGGGTCAAAGCTCTTGACGAACACGGTGATCACGTCGCCAACTGCTACAACCTCTGCGGGAGACTTGATGCGCTTCCAGGAAAGCTCGGTGAGGTGAACCATACCGTCCACACCGCCAAGGTCAACGAACGCGCCGTAAGAGGTCATGCTCTTGACCATACCCGTGTAGGTCTTGCCTACCTCGATGCCTGCCCAGAAATCAGCCTCCTGCGCACGGCGTGCCTCGCGCTGTACCACGCGGATCGAGCCGATCGCCTTCTTGGGGGCCTTGACCTCGATGACCTTGAACTGCACGGTAGTACCAACGAGGGTGGAGAGATCTCCGTCCTTCGGAACACCTGTCTGGGATGCGGGAACGAACACACGGTTAGAGTTGGAGAAGATCACAACGCCGCCCTTAACAGCCTCGGCAACCTTGCCCTCCAGCACGGTCTTTTCCTCGCAGGCAGCAACGATGTACTGCCAATTCTTGTCGGCGTCAACTCTCTTTTTGGAAAGCTCTGCAACGCCCTCAATGTCGCTGACACGGATTACGAAGGCTTCTACCTTGTCACCGTTCTTGAAGTTTTCGGTCAACTTAAAATTGGCGTCGTTGCTGATCTGGTCAGCCTTGATGTAGCCTGTTACGCCCGCGCCAACGTCGAGCTGCAGCTCTGCGTCAGACACGTGGGTTACGGTTCCGGTAACGACATCTCCTGTATTTAAAGTTGAGCACTCAGACTCGTCCAGCATTTTTTCGAAATTCTCTTTGATTTCGCTCATGGTTTTATATACCTCCTCTATTTCATCGCTCGGTGTCGATGCACCCGCGACGATTCCAATGTGTTGGGCGTCCGAAAGCGACGACGGATCAAGCTCCGCCGCACACGCGATCCAGACGGTTTTGTCGCACGCTCGGCGACAGATCTCAAACAGCTTTGCCGTGTTTGAGCTTTCGCGACCGCCGATCACGACCATATGGTCACACCGCGCGGCAAGGGCTGCCGCCTCGGTCTGTCTCGTTTCGGTCACACTGCATATTGTATCAAAAATTATCGCATTTGTATATAGTTTTTTCAAACTTTTTTGACATTCGTTCCAATTTTCTAAATTTTGGGTCGTTTGCGCCACCAAAACAGGTGTTTTTTTGTTCATTTTGACGAACGTTTCTTGCGTCAGCGCATGCTCCATTTTCTCAGCAGAGGAAAAAACGTACTTCTCGCCGTCGAAGCAGCTCATAATTCCCACCACCTCGGGGTGGTCTGCGGCGCCGATGAGAACGAAAAAATGCTCCTCACCGCTATGCTCCTGCGCGATACGGTGAATTTTTTTGACGTAGGGGCAAGTACAGTCGATCCATTGAAAGTAAGGATTGGCGGCGGCGCGGCTCTCGAGAAGCTCCACGGTCTCACGCGGGCATCCGTGCGCGCGCACCAAAACCTTTACGGGATGCTCGGCATCTGCACTCTCCGCCAGCGCGTCCAGCTCTCCCACGCCCACGGTCTCCACGCCGCGGCGGCGGAGCGACTCGTTATACGTCTCGTTGTGGATCAAGTGTCCTAATGTAAATATCCGCTCTCCGCCGACTCGGGAAGCCAGAGCCTCCTCAAGTCGGTCGGTGGCGCGCTTCACGCCAAAGCAAAAGCCCGCGTTTTCGGCTACGGTGATCTCTCTCATAAGGCTTCCCTTCGGCGTCAAACGGTCACACCGGTCTTCTCGTGAACAATCTTAAGAAGCCCCTCGATGGTCTCGTGCGCTTCCATCCACGAGTTATCAAAAACGACGGCGTCGGGTGCGGCAACCGCGGGGGCGACGGCACGGGTGCTGTCGGCGTGGTCGCGCTCGTTCATCTCGGAAAGAACCGCCTCGTAGGTGGTCTTGATGCCCTTTGCGCAAAGCTCGTCGTAGCGGCGCTTGGCGCGGCACTCGTTGCTTGCAGTCAGGAAGATCTTGACGTCGGCGTCAGGCAGGATCACGGTACCGATGTCGCGACCGTCCATGATCACGCTGTTTTTGCGCGCGATCTCGCGTTGCGTCTCCAGAAGGAAGGCGCGGACTGCGGGAATGGCAGACACTGCGGACGCGTACATCGACATCTCGGGGGTGCGAATGCGGTCGCCGAGGTTTTCTCCGTTCAGATAGACCACCTGCGCACCGTTCTCGTAACCAAGCTCAACCGAAATTTCGGGGAGCAGACGCTCGACGGCGGG
>JAZRIE010000053.1:0-6889 GCA_045645105.1 Eubacteriales bacterium
TCGCTGACCGATATGCTCGACGGAAAAATCGCGCGCAAGCACAATCTCGTTACCGACTTTGGAAAGTTCCTCGATCCCCTCGCCGACAAATTCATGGTCATTGCCGCGCTTCTCGTCGTACTGTACAAGACCATGCGCGCCGCTCCCGACAGTATCTTCTCCACCGTCTTCTTTTGGGCTGTGATGATCGTGATCTTCCGCGAGCTTGCCGTGACCTCGATCCGTCTTGTGGTATCGGGATCGAGCGGCATCGTCATCGCCGCCAATATGCTCGGGAAGATCAAGACCTGCACGCAGATCGCTTGCGTGGTTTGCTGTCTTGTTGAGCCGTTGGTCTATGCAAACGTACCCGCGCTCGCAGATCTGTCGAGGATCATGCCCGTATCTCTTGCCACCTCAGCCCTGATGCTCGTCTTCACGCTGTGGTCGGGGATCAACTACATCGCTTCCTATTGGAAATACCTTGACCCCGAAAAATAAGATCGGTCTTGTCACCAATTTTGAAAAAACACGGCGCGTAAAGAAACGAACGCAATCAATCCTGTGATTTGGGGCTGAACACATGTCGGTTCAGCCCTTTTGTTTTCTTTTTCGCTCCTTTTTTCTATTTATCACACAAAAAGTTTATAAATGTTTATAAAATTGGTTGCTTTTTTTTGATATATGTGTTATAATATACTATGTATGTAAAAATCAGCAAAAAGGAGAACGACGCATGAAAGCATCTACCGTATACGATCAGAACCCTCGTTCTCTTGCGATCTTGCTCGCGGTCTACGAGCCGCGCGAGGATTGGCTGATCGAGCTGCTTGACTCGCTCAACCGCCAAACCTACCCCGCGCTCCGTCTCTACGTCCGCGACGACGCGTCGCCACATTATCCTTACGAGAGGTTGACCGAATTGGTTCAGCGTCACGTCACGCGTTTTCCCGTCGTTCTGCATCGTAACGAGAAAAACCTCGGCTCCAATGAAACGTTTGCGCAGCTCGTGCGCGACTGTGACGAGCATTATGTCGCCTTTTGCGACCAGGACGACGTATGGAACGAGGACAAGCTTGCCAATACCGTCAATCTGTATGAAACAAGTCAACTTCACCCCATGCTTGTCTGTACCGATGTGCGTGTAATCGACGGCAACGGAAACCCGATCGCACCCAACATGGAATCCCACCGAAAGCGTCACGTATTCTTGCGCGGCGAGGGCCTTGCTCCCGCGCTGATCTATCGTAATTTTGCGCTGGGCTGTACGATGGTCTTGGAACGCGAGCGCGCTCTCGCCTATCTTCCCTTCCCCAAAGAAATCGTTCACGACCACTATCTCGCCTTTCGTGCGGCGTGTGACGGAGCGATCGACTATCTTGCAGAGCCGCAGATGCGTTACCGCGTATACGGCGGCAATCAAACGGGTGTGATGACGGGCGTCTCGGACAAGCAGGATTATCTTGTCCGCCGCATTCTCGTGTTTGACGGTCGCGTGCGCCGCTTCTCCGAGTACGCAGACTTCCCCGCATTGCAGGACGCGCTTGCGTGGTCGCAGGCACGGCTCGATAACTTCTACCGAAAAAAAGGAGGCTTCCGCGCTCTTTGCAAAATGTCGCGCTTCAATCGCGTCACGTCACTGTTTGAGCTGGTTGCCCTGCGGCTTCCCCTGCCGATCTTCCGCTTTGCCATACGTTTGGTGCAAAAAGGCTTTTTATAATGGTGTTCTCTTCCATTGACTGCAGAAAGAGGTATTTTTTATGAAAATTTTAGTTACGGGTGTTAAGGGTCAGCTCGGCTACGACGTCTGCCGCATTCTTTCCGATCGCGGGATCGAGCATTGCGGCGTCGACATTGACGATTTTAACATCACCGACCGTCAAGCGGTCGAAGCATATATTGAAGACTACCGCCCCGATGCCGTCATTCATTGCTCAGCATTTACGGCGGTTGACAAAGCCGAGGACGACGCAGAGCTTTGCACACGCGTCAACGCCGACGGCGCGCGCAATATTGCCCTTGCCTCCACCAAGATCGGCGCGAAGATGATGTACATTTCCACCGATTACGTCTTCCCCGGCAACGGCGAGTGCTTCTATACCCCCGATGATCCCACGGGACCTCTTTCGGTCTACGGAAAAACCAAGCTGATGGGCGAGGATGCTGTTCGTGAGATCACCGGCCGCCACTTTATCGTGCGCATCTCGTGGGTGTTCGGCAAAAACGGAAACAACTTTGTAAAAACCATGCTTCGTCTTTCCGAGACCAAAACCGATTTGAACGTGGTTGACGACCAGATCGGCTCTCCCACCTACACCTACGACCTCTCGCTCCTTCTGTGCGATATGATCGTGACCGAGCATTACGGCACCTATCACGCGACCAACGAGGGTGTTTGTTCTTGGGCGGAATTTGCCGAGGAGATCATGAAGCAGGGAGGAAAGACCACCGTTATCCATCCCATTCCGTCAAGCGAATACCCCACCCGCGCGTCGCGTCCGCTCAACTCGCGTATGAGCAAGGACAAGCTTGAGGAAAACGGATTTTCGCGTCTGCCGCATTGGAAGGATGCCCTCTCGCGCTATCTTGCGGAGCTGCAAGAAGAACCGAACACTTGATTTTTGAAAGGAACTGTTATGAAAAGCAAATCCATGCGGATCTGCGCCGTCGTGATGGCGGCATATCTGATACTTGGCGCATTGTTTTATGTGATCGCAGGCGACAGCCTGCACTTCACACCCGAGATCACCGAAACGGTTTCGGCAAAGGCACCCGTTGAAAATTTGGAGAAGGATGACACCATCCGTCAATCTTTTTTTTGTGAATACGACTCGCTGACGTCTTTGACACTGATCCCGGGGACGATGGGCAAGCAAAAGACCGACACGATCGAGTTGAGGATCACCGATGAAGACGAAAACACGGTATATATCACCACCGTAAGCACTGAGCAGATGCGTGACCACGAGGAATATACCGTTTGGGTCGCCCCCGACCAAGACGGCTTGCAAGACACCAAGGGTCGTTACTTTACCCTGCACCTGACCAGCACCGCAGGCACACGCGGCAATTCGGTCACCTTTTACTATGGCAACTCGGTGGACACGGGACGCGTGGACGTCCCCGTTCAAATTCAAGATACCGATGCGCTCTATTTCAACGGTGAGCGCATGACCGACAGCGACGGTGTTCCCTGCAGTCTCTGTCTCAAGATCGGCGGCACCAACAGTCATTGGTTTGGTCCGTATTATTGGTTCTTCTACGCGGGCGGCGCCCTGCTTCTCGCCCTCCTGCTCGTCTATCTGCTCCGCTGTCACCGCAAGGGCAAGAAAAACCTTTTGGTAGGCGTGGTCGATTCGTTGTTCCGTTATTCGTTCCTGATCCGTCAGTTGGTGGCGCGCGACTTTAAGACCAAATACAAAAGATCGGTGCTGGGTATGCTCTGGAGCTTCCTCAATCCGCTCCTGACCATGAGCATTCAGTACGTTGTTTTTTCCACCATTTTTAAATCGACCATTCCCAATTTCGTGATCTACCTGCTCAGCGGCATCATCTGCTATAACTTCTTTAGCGAAGCCACCAATATGTGTCTGATGAGTATTGTTGGAAACGCGTCGCTGATCAACAAGGTGTACGTGCCAAAATATATTTATCCCTTTTCGCGCACACTGTCCTCGGGCATTAATCTCCTGCTCTCGCACGTACCGCTGTTCATCATGCTTCTTGTAACCAAGACACCGACCACCACGGCGATCCTACTGCTTCCCTTCGTGTTGGTGATGCTGTTTTTGTTCAGCTACGGCGTGGGATTGATCCTTGCCTCGATGATGGTATTCTTCCGCGATACGCAATTCCTATGGGGTATCTTCTCCATGCTTCTGATGTATCTGACCCCCATCTTCTACCCCGAAACCATTATTCCCGCAAATCTGATGACGCTCTACAAGCTCAATCCGCTCTACCACATTCTGCGATTTATACGCAGTCTTTTGATCAACGGCGTTTCTCTTGAGCCAAAGGCGTATCTCTACTGCATCATTCTCTGCACGGTCCCCTTCCTTGTGGGCGTGCTGATCTTCCGCAAAAATCAGGATAAATTCGTTTTGAATATTTAACTTCAGAAAGGATCTACGATCGTATGATCAAGGCAAATCACATTTCGGTCAGCTACCGAATGTCTCACGATAAGATCCAGAGCATCAAGGAATACCTCGTTGCTCTGATCAAGCGCAAGCTCTCCTACGAGGAGTTTCACGCATTGAACGACGTCAGCTTCGAGATCAAAAAGGGAGAGGTCGTTGGCATCGTGGGCAATAACGGAGCGGGTAAGAGCACCCTGCTCAAGGTCATATCGGGCATTCTGCGACCCACAAAAGGCGAGGTGGAGCTTGGCGGCAACGTGGTTCCCATGCTTGAGCTTGGAAGCGGCTTTGACTATGACCTGACGGGCAGAGAAAATATTTTTCTCAACGGCGCGATCCTCGGCTACTCCGAAAGCTTTCTCAAATCCAAATACGACGAGATCGTAGAATTTTCCGAGCTTGGCGACTTTATTAACATCCCCGTGCGCAACTATTCCTCGGGAATGGTCATGCGCTTGGCATTCTCGATCGCCTCGATGGTCAGCCCCGACATTCTGATCGTGGACGAGATCTTAGCCGTAGGCGACGCGGCATTTCAGGAAAAGAGCTACGCCCGCATGACCGAGCTGATGAGCCACGGAACGACCGTGTTGCTCGTCTCGCACAACCTCGACCAAATTCGCGGACTTTGCGACCGCGTGATCTGGTTGGATCACGGAAACGTGGTACAGATCGGCGACACACAGCCCGTGTGCGACGCCTACGCCGCAACGCATTGAGAAAATAAAGAAGAAAAACCCGCCTTTGTGCTTCAATCATGCACAAGGGCGGTTTCGTTTTTATCTCCAATTGGTATTTTGTGTCCACAAATGCAGTGTTTCGTAAGTCTTAATTAAAGACTACAATGAAATCAAAGCAATTTTGCTATGCGAAAAGTCCGCACAAACCAAGGCTCCCTTGTGTAAAGGGAGCTGTCACCGAAGGTGACTGAGGGATTGTTTTAGGTGAAAATCTAACTTTTACAATCCTTCCGTCACGGCGTTGCCGTGCCACCTCCCTTTACACAAGGGAGGCTTTTTCTACCGCTCGAAAGGTAATCGCATAGGCTTTTGATATGCTAATGTCAAAAGCACCTTTTCGTTGCTTTGGGCAGAATATTGTAGTCCTTAATCAAGTCTGTGCTTGTCAAGAAAAATGATGTTATCAATGTACACTTTTTCGCAGAAAGTAGTTTCGTTTTTTTCTCAAAAGTATTTACAAATGGCGAAAAATGTGATATAATAGGTACGCCAAACGAACTGAATAATCGCACCGATAGGTATATTTTTCTTTATGGGATAACTATGCCCTTTTTATGTGTACCATTAAACGATATCCATTTGGTAAAAATGCGACTCCCGTTTGATGGTATGAAAAATGCCTATCTGCGATAAGTTCGTTTGGCGACAACTTGGAGTTTGCGTTTTTCGGTGCGTGGCTTCGGTTGCGCACCTTTTTTATATGCTGATAGGGGGATATATGAGCGAGAATATTCAAAAAAAGGAAATCGATATGACCGGCGTAGAGCTTACGCCAGGAGAGCCTGCCGTTTGTCTTGGCAACGGAGAGCAGGGCTTTGAGTGTTGTTGCGATGAGTGCGACTACTATCTGTTTTGTTTTCCCGAATTTGATCCGAAAAGCAAAGAAGAAAATATTGCTATGCATAAAGGTTATATTTGATAATCTCATAAAATAATACCTACCGACAGAAAAGAGGACAGAAAACGCTTTATACGAATCCCAAATAGAAATTTTGATTTCTATTTGCGGCAAAACAAATGAATTTGTTTTGCCTGCTCATTAAAACATTCAATATTTTAATGAGGAATTTGTAATACGTTCTCTGTCCTCTTTTCTTGACAAGTTCTAAAATCTTTTAGCCGCTTTTCACTCTCTATCCAAGATATGTTTTCACAACGCTCCACGCGTCGTTCAACCGCTCCTGCGTCCATGCCGCATTGGCGGGGCTTGTGGACGGAAGACAGATCGCTTCGCGTCGCGTGGTCTTCTGTAAATAGGTTCCGTAAAGTCGGTGCGCCGTTTTCCCATTGGTGAAAATCGCCCCGATCGGCGCGTCCTTTAGCACCACCGTCAGGTCGTTTGGCTCTGCGTTACGGATCGATGCGTCCGACGAGCCTACGATCTCGCAGGAAGCGATCACGTCCCAAAGCGCGATCCCGTGACGCAACAAAAAGGCGCGTTTTTCATCGATGCCCTGCGGTGTCGTCTCGTCAAACAGATTTGCAAGCGTTCGCCAAAAACGATTTTGCGGGTGTCCGTAAAAGAACCCTAACTCGCGTGAGCGCACCGAGGGAAAGCTCCCCAATATCAAAACACGACTGTTTTCGTCGTACACGGGCGGAATGGTGTGGAGAACCAAGCTCTGCTCGCTCATGCCTCAACACACCCGATCAAGCGTACCGCGCGGTATGTGTGTCGCACCGCAGGCAGAAAGATTTTGATCACGTCGTCGGTTCTCAGTTGCAGACACGAGGTATTCACGCAGGGGTGACATCCAAGAAGATCCTTTGCCAGCACATCCTCGTCGATCAGGAGCTGAACCTGATTTTCCTGGTCGTTCATCAAGCCCATGACGCTGACCGCCCCCGGGTGAATATCCAAAAATTCTTCCATTCTCTCGTAGCTTGCAAACGACAGACGCGCCGAACCGATCGCCGCCGAAATCTCCTTGGTGCGAAAGGGTTTATCCGCAGGCATCAAAAGCAGATAAAATGCCGTGCCTTGGCGGTTGCTCAGAAACAGATTTTTACAGATGGGGGCGTTCAGCA
>JAZRIE010000054.1:0-1928 GCA_045645105.1 Eubacteriales bacterium
TCCTCGCTCCAGGCGTTGAAGCGGCTCATCACGGCGTAGCGCAACGCCTCGGGTGCGTGAGTTACGGCGTGCGGCTCACTTGATGCGTCCTCGGGACGCATGGCATCGCAAAGGAGTGCGGGGAGGGAGTCGATCAACGTTTTGCACGAGGAGGAAATACGAAGCTTGGGAGAGTCGCTTCTTTCGTTGAGATACTCTCGCAGAATACGCCACCCGGGAATGCGACGGTCGTCCGCAGGACACATCGGGGGCATTCCCGATACCGCTTGCATGATCTCAAAGCCACTCTTTCCCGTGTCCTGACGGCGATTCCAAAGATCAGGAGAGGCTACCACGTACTCTACGCGCGCCTCCCGAAGCAATGAGACCGCAAGCTCTGCCGCATCGCGTAGCGTCTGGTCAGGCTTGCAGATCTCATCAAGCACAAACAGATTGCCGTTGCCGTCAACGCCAAGCAGAAGAACCGCAAGCATATCCAAGCCGTAATCCATTGCCGCAAACAGACGGAGCGAGTGAGGAATATCACGAGGCTCCAGCACGTGTATGTCGGTGCGGAATTCGGGAAGAAATTGCCCCTCGAATACGTCCCAGCGACCAAGCAACCAAGCATCGCGCAGCTTTGGGGGGAGACTTTCCAGCTGGCGGACGTAATCGGGATCGGCTTGCATCAACGCGGGATTGTCGTAGACCTGCGCGGGGATAAAGCGGTAATCGTCGGGATTCTCGTCGGGTCGGAAGTCTCGGTCGATAAAGAGCCGCTTTACCCACGTATGCCCGATGCCACCGGGATTGCAGGTCAGATACATTCGTCGGGGAACGTCACTTACGCCACGCAGACAGGCCTTAAAAATAGAAAATTGATGTTCGCTCAACTGCGTTGCCTCGTCAATGGCGATGATGTCGTATTCCTGACCTTGGTACCGTAAGCAATCCCGCGAGGAATTGCAATATCCGAGCGTAATGCTGCTTCCGTTCTGCAAAAAGAGACTTTTGTCACTCTCGCGCCAGACCAGAAGCTCTCCGAATTCGGCAAGCAACGGGCGGACGTGATTGCTTTTCAGCTCAGCGTAGGAACGGCGGATCAATAGGCATCGGATACCGGGATAGCGCAGGCACAGACCGATCAGCTTGCGTCGAAGCGCCCAGGATTTTCCGCCGCCTCTTGCCCCACCGTAGGCGGTGTAGCGAGCGCGGGACGCGAAAAATTGCTTTTGGCGTTCGTTCGGCTTGCCGCCGATCCGCAGGATCCTTTCGGGAGACTCACTCATGCGCCGTCCTCCGTGATGTCATGCTCAAAGATCAGCTGCAGCTGCCCACACTCTGCCGAGCCTGACGGAACGCTCTCGGGCTTTTCTCCGTATCCGAGCCGTTGCTTGAGGTAGGCGGTCAGCACTGTGGGAGAGGGGGAAAAGTTGAGTGCCTCATCCTCCAGTGTGGCGCACACCAGCTCGTACTGCTCGGGGTAGGCGGCGCGAAGCTCTTCAAGAGAGCTGACACCGCAACCGAGAAAGCGGCAAAAGCCGGCTAGGTTGGGAAAGCCGCAGGGCTTCTTTTTGGCGTCTGCGTCGGGGGGCGGACGACAGCTTAAAAGATATTCCTTCAGCTTTCGTAGCAGCCTACCGCTTGCGGCGGCTCTGGTCATTGTGCTTGGTGCGGTCTTGCACCGCTTGCTCGTCATACCAATGGTATCACCTCCTGTTCTGCTCTGTGTGACCATATTGTACTGCAAAAAAGTGTGCCAAGTGTGCCACTTTGTGCCAAGGTGTGCCACCTTTTTTTATTTTTTCAAAACTTTTTTGCATGGATTTTAATGGATTGGAAACAATAAGAAAACCAAGAAGGAAAGGAGAGGACTGATGGAAAACGCTGTTACCACAAAAAGTGCCGAGCTGATCCAAGCCGTCTACAAAAACGTTAAGATGGCAGGG
>JAZRIE010000055.1:0-14358 GCA_045645105.1 Eubacteriales bacterium
TGACCGCCTCGACGCGCGTTTGCTGGAGCATGATCTCGGAGAGCCAGATGCGGTAAGGATCCGAGGTGTGCCGCCAAGGCAGGTCGCGGCGGTTCTGATGATACCAAGACAGAAGCGAGTCTACCGCTTCTTCCGATAAGAACCTTTTCATCTCCGATCACTTCCCTTCCTAAATTTCATACCTATATTATATCATACGATATTGAAAAAATCAAGAGAAAATGCGACTAATACGAATCTCTAATATCTAATAAAATCTTGTTTTTTTTCAGAAACTTCTTTCTATAAAGATGGTTTCGCATGGAAAGATGCAGATTGCGAGAAAAGCTTTGTAGGGGCGTTCATTGAACGCCCGCCAACGAACGGCAACCACCACATGAAAATACAGACGCGCAATGTCCCCTGCATCGGTTAAAGGATTTTATTAGAGAATAGTATAATATCATACCTCTTTTTGTCGGCGATGTCAAGAAAAAACTCCGCACTCAACGCAAATTCCGAAGAACTCACGCTGAGTGCGGAAATTAATTAAAGAATACTGTCCGGCGGTACAACGTCCTTAGTCGCTTTTCTCTTTGACACCAAAGGCACAAATGAGAAAGGCTTCGCTACGCTACGCCACGATTGGCTTCGCCAATCTCACGCTATCAAAAGAGAAATGCCGAAGTTTCAAGTTTTATATTACTAAGGGAATTTGCGTTAGCAAATTCGTATAGTGGCAAACATATGTTCGCACAAAATATAACGCCGCGTTTTTCGCAGCTCTGCGGAGCGCGAGAAGGGCTCCGCGCCCTTCACCGCGCCGCCTTTTGAAAAAGGCGGGCGAAAACTTTCCCTCACTGACGAAAACCGTCAGTTTGATCTATCAATCAAAATATCCCTCTCTGTAGAGCAGCTCTGCGATCAGCACCGCACCGCCTGCCGCGCCGCGAAGGGTGTTATGGGAAAGTCCCACGAATTTGTAGTCAAACAGACTGTCCTCGCGCAGTCTTCCCACCGTCACGCCCATGCCGCCGTAAATGTCGCGGTCAAGCTTTGCCTGCGGACGGTTGTCTTCTTCAAAGTATGTGATAAACTGCTCGGGCGCGTGCGGAAGTCCAAGCTCCTGCGGCTTGCCCGAAAAATTCTTCCACGCGTCAAGGATCTCCTCCTTGGTGGGCTTATTCTCAAAGCGCACGAATACCGCGGCGGTATGACCGTCGGTTACGGGAACGCGGATACACTGCGTGGTAATGAGCGGCGCGCTTGCCTTAACGATCTCGCCGTTCTCAACCTTACCCCAAACGCGCAGAGGCTCCTGCTCGCTCTTCTCTTCCTCGCCGCCGATGTACGGAATGACGTTGTCGATCATCTCGGGCCACTCGCGGAAGGTCTTGCCCGCGCCCGAAATTGCCTGATAGGTGGTTGCAACCACTTCCTTGATGCCGTATTTGAGCAACGGCGTCAGCGCGGGAACGTAGGATTGGATCGAGCAATTGGGCTTGTCGGCAATAAAGCCGCGCTTCGTACCAAGACGCTTTCTCTGCGCCGCGATCACCTCAAGGTGTGCGTCATTGATCTCGGGGATCACCATGGGAACGTCGGGCGTCCAACGGTTTGCCGAGTTGTTGGAGACCACGGGGATCTCTGCCTTGGCATAGGCTTCCTCCATCGCGCGGATCTCTTCCTTTTTCATGTCTACCGCGCAGAATACGAACGAGCAGAGCTTGCCTACCTCGTCGATATTCGCAGCGTCAAGCACGGGCATATTCTTGTATTGCTCGGGCATGGGCGTCGTCATCTTCCAACGCGCTCCAACCGCTTCCTCGTAGGTCTTTCCCGCGGATCTTGCCGATGCCGCAAGTACGCTGACCTCAAAATACGGATGATTCTCCAGAAGCGTCAAAAAACGCTGACCGACCATTCCCGTGGCGCCGATCACGCCTACTTTCATCTTGTTCATAGCTGTAAGGGGTCCTTTCTATATACAAATCCAAGAGAATTCTTGAATTTTTATTCACCAATTATATCACAAATTATTTTATTTTGCAATACCTTATTGACAATTTTTAAAAAAAATAGTATAATAAATTGCATTAGAAACAAAAAAAGAGGACTTTATGAAACTGAATTTGGTTGCCACCTGCCTGTTTGGCTTGGAAAAGCTGCTTGGCGAGGAATTGGACGCGCTTGGTGTAAAACGCCTTGAAACCATGGACGGACGCGTGTTCTTTGAGGGAGACCTCTCCGACGTCGTTCGCGCCAACCTTCATCTGCGCTGTGCCGAGCACGTGTTCGTTCTGCTTGGCAAATTTTCTGCATTTTCCTTCTCCGAGCTTTTTGACGGGGTCAAGGCACTCCCTTGGGAAGAATGGATCGGAAAGCTTGACGCCTTTCCCGTCAAGGGTCACTCGATCAAGAGCCGACTGTTTTCGGTTCCCGACTGTCAAAGCATCATCAAAAAAGCGATCGTGGACCGACTTTCCTCACGGTACGGCGTCCGCTGGCTTGCCGAAACGGGTGTGAAATATCAGGTCGAATTCTTTCTGTTCAAGGACACCGCCTATCTGATGATCGACACCTCGGGAATACCGCTTCACAAACGAGGCTACCGTCCTGCGGCAGGTCCTGCCCCACTTCGCGAAACGCTTGCCGCGGCACTTGCGCTTACCGCGCGTCCGCGTGAGGACGTTCTCTTTTGGGATCCCATGTGCGGCTCGGGGACGATCGCCATTGAGGGCGCGCTGATCCTTGCAAACAAAGCCCCGGGGCTTGGCAGATCGTTTGCGGCAGAGGATTTCCCACAGATTCCCAAGAGGCTCTGGCAGGACGCGAGAGACGCCGCCGAGGGTGCCATTCGCCGCGATTCCTCGTTTGAAGTATATGCGTCGGACATCGACGATGCCATTCTTGACGTGACCTACGAAAACGCTCTGCGTGCGGGTGTTGAGGAGCATATGAACATCTTTCAAGCCGACGTGCGCAACATCAAAAAGCTTGACCGTCGCGGAACCGTCGTCTGCAATCCGCCCTACGGGGAGCGGCTTATGACGCCTGCCGAGGTCGAGCGGCTTTACCACGACATGGGCAACGCCTTTTCGTCTCTGTCGCCGTGGCAGATCTATATTATTACGTCGCACCCCGAATTTGAACGCTTTTACGGTCAGCGCGCCGACAAGCTCCGCAAGCTTTACAACGGCATGATCCCCTGCATTTTGTACCAATACTTCAAGCCCAAATTCACAAAATAAAGTAAAAAAACGTATACTGTAATAAAAAAGGAGACACGACAATGACTTGGGACGAATTCTGCAACAAAGCCAAAAAGACGGTATCCAAAGCCGCCGACAAGATCAACCAGACCGCCGATCTCGCAACGCTGCAGGTAAAGCTGAGCATGAGCGAGCATAAATTGGAGGAGGAATACGCAGAGCTTGGGCGGGTTGCCTACAAGCACTTTACCGAGGAGAACAGCTCTGCCGACGAGGTCGCCAAAGCAATGGAAGCCGTTGGTGCGGCACAGGCAGTGGTGGACGACTACAAAAAGCAGATCGCAGACCTGCAAAAAAGGAACGCGGACGGCAAAACGCCGCCAGAAGTGTGATCGAATGATATTGAAAACAGCCCCGCGCGTCCAAGGTCGCGCGGGGCTGTTCCTTTGTAAATAACAGTATAAATCTATTAGATCGCAAAACACCTTAGCCGCTTTTCTCTTGCAGGAAGGAGGCGCAAGAGAAAAGCTCACAAAAGAGAACGCCAAAAAGAGATTTCGCGCTCTGCGGAGCGCGAGAGGGGCGTTGCCCCTTCACCCCACAAGCTTTTGAAAAAGCTTGACCAAAACTTTTACCCCATTAGCGAGCCTCGTTAGCAAGTGCTAAAAGCTCTCACCCCTGCAGCTTTTGCTTACGCACGTCCACGCCGTAGAACGGAATGAGAAGATACTCGCCCGTCAGTCGGCTGGTGATGCGGTCGCTGTAGACCTTACGCAGCTCGGACGACGTCAGATTGGTACTGATGATCGTCGGTCTGCCAAGGTTCAGCCGCGTATTGATCACATGATAAAGACAGGAGAGCGTGAACTGATTGGCGACCTCGGTTCCAAGATCGTCGATGATCAAAAGGTCGCAGTCAATGTATTTGACGGTATCGTCGCCGTCGCTCTGCGCCACCGCATTGCCGAACCGCTTGAACTCAAAATCCGAGATCATGCCGACCGCGCTATTGTAGTAAACGTCGTACCCGCGCTCGATGACGGTGCGCGCCACGGCGGTGGAAAGATGCGTTTTGCCAAGCCCCGTGCCGCCCAAGAACAAAAGGCTTCTCGGCATGGGCTTGTCAGCCTCGATGCTAAAGGTCTCGGCATACTGACGCACGGCTCGGTAATTCCGAGTCATGATCTGCTCCTCCTGCGGCGTTGCGCGGTAGTAATCGAGCGAGAAATTTTCGAACGACTGACGGTCCATCAGCCCCGAAAGTCCCGACGACTCCATACCCGCCTCCACCAGACGGCGGCGCATGCATTTGCACATTTTGATGCCCACATAGCCCGTATCGCGGCAGTCCGCGCACTCGTAGCGGGGGTCGCTGTAGTCGATCGGAAAGCCGTGCTTGCGCAAAAGATCGCCTCTGACGGCACGTATCTGCTCGTTTTCACGTCGGAGTGCGGCGATCGCTCCTTCGGTGTCGCCTCCCTTGAGCGCGGCGTCCATGATGCGCAAGCCAAAGCCTGCAAGCGTTCCGTCCAGCTCGCGCAGCTGCGGGATCTCGCGGTAAAGCTCCTCACGTCGGTCGTCTGCCTCTGCCTGCGCACGGAATGCCTTGACACCGTACTCCGCGCGGATGCGCTTAAAATTTTCCTTATTATATCCCATACTGTATGTATCTCCTTATCGAAAAAGCACTCAGGTATCGTTGCCCGTCTCGCGGAAGCTTCGCTTCAGAGCCGCCTCAAAAAACTCGTCGGTGTCAAAGCTATTGCCAAGCGTCGGCTCTGTCGTCGTCCGCGACGCATTCCTTTGACCCTTGCGCTCTTCCAGATACGCCTCGATCTCCTCCCTCGTCTTCAAGCCCTCGGCGTGCCACCGCTCAAGGATCCCGTTGGCGTAGTCCACCGACGGCTTTTGCGTTGCCCCGATCGTCAGCTCGTAGGCAAGACGAACGATCTCGGCATCGTATCCAAAGGTCGCCCACTGACGCATCAGTCGGTTCTCCTTGGTGGTCAGCGCGCGCTCGCGCATGCCGAACATTTTTCGGATCTCTCCCTCGAAGGAGTGGATCGCATCCAAAAGGCGGAATTCCTCCTCAAGTGCCATGGGCTCGGTAATGCCCTTACCCACCAGCGTATAGGCGTATTTTTCGATGGCGCGCAGATTGGTCTTGCCGATCCGCTTGCAGTACGCCAGCATCATCAGGATGCTCTCCTCGGGCATTCCAAGGTAATCCAGCATTCCGATCATAATATTGACGTCGCTCGGATTGAAGATCTTTCCGATGATCTCTTGCGCCTCGTTGAGAAGGGTTCTGACCGACGCACGCTTCTCAAGCAGCTCGGTGATCTCGAGTGTGGTGTACGACGGAAGCTCGTCCGCGCGCTGCAGCAACGCTTTTTTGGGCTTGCGTGCCGTTGTGTCGGTCGTCTGCTCGGCGACCGTCGCCATTGCGGGAACCGTCTCCCCCACCTCGACCAGCACGCCGCGATCGCTCCAATAGCGCAACGCCGCGCTGACCGTCTTCAGGTCGCAGTCCGAGAGCTTTGCCAGCTGCTTGGGCTTGCCCGCAAGCGACAGATCCGACGCCAGCCACAACAGCACGCGAAGCTGTACCGCGTCGGCGTCACTGCAGGAAAGCGCGGCTGCGGGAAGCACCACGACCTCCTGACCAAAATTGAGTTTCATAGCCATTATTCCTTTGCCTTTTTTTCGGAAGCCTTTTGCTGACACAGCTTATAGTTGAGGATCATGAGCGAATCTCCAAGGTGGACGTTCTCCACGATCACGGACTGATCGTCGTGAGAAATATCCTTCCCCGTAAAATTCCAAAATCCGCGGATGCCGTACTGCACCAGGCGGTCGGTCACCTCGGATACCTGATCCTTGGGAAGCGTCAGCACCGCCATATCCACCGGCACCTCTCGCAAAAAGTGCTCCAGCGCACCCATGTCACGGATCATCACTCCGCCCACCGAGCGACCGACCAGTGTCTCGTCCACGTCAAACATCGCAATGATATCCACACCGCGCTTTTCAAACATGGGAGAGCGCACCAGCGCACGTCCAAGGTCGCCCGCACCGATGATCACGGCACAAAGCCCCGCGCTTACACCGAGAAGCTCACAAATGCGTGCGTAGAGATAATTGACGTTGTAGCCGTACCCCTGCTGTCCGAAGCCTCCAAAGCAGTTGAGGTCCTGACGGATCTGCGAGGCGGTCACGTTCATCATGATCGAAAATTCCTTTGAGCTGATGCGCATTTTTCCCTGACGGATCAGCTCTCTCAAATATCGGAAATAGCGGGGCAATCGACGGATCACCGCAGGCGAGACGATCGCCTTTTCCTGCCGGTATTGCTCCTCCGTCACTGCCGATCGGGTGCTGTTTTCAAGGCTCATAAGTACTCCTTTTTTGACTCGATTTTGTGAGTTTTGACGAACGTCTCGTTCCCCTCACAAGCACGGTTATTTCCCAGCCGACGGGTTTTCCACACCCCGCCTATGCATATGGTTTTTCACAGTATCCACAGAGTTATCCACAAAAAACCGCTCAAAATCAAGGGTTTTGTTGCTTCTTTCTGCTTTTTATGCAAAATATCGACAATTTTTTCAAGCTTTTTCACAGCCTGTGGAAAAACGCTGTGGAAAATCTTTTTTGCAAAAAGTTTATAATTTGTTTCCAATTTTCGTCAAAATCACGATTTTGATCCAACGAAAAAATTTCAGGTGCCGTCGTCGTTTGCCGACGCATTGAGCGAGGTGTTCGCAAAAGCACCCCTTTGGTATTGAAAATACCCTGCCGCCGCGATCATCGCACCGTTGTCTCCGCACAAAGCACGGTCGGGCATGGCAAGCGTCACGCCGCATCGGTCGCACATCGTTTCCAGCGCCGCACGCAGGTGCGAGTTTGCCGCCACGCCGCCCGCCAGCACGAGCGTTTTCATGCCCGTCTGCGTCAGCGCCTGCTCGGTCTTCTTGACGATCGCGCTCACGATCTGATGCGTGTAGGACGCGGCAACGTCGGCGCGGTTGATCGTCTCTCCTCTTTGCGTCATGCCGTTGAGGTAATTGAGCGTTGCGGTCTTGATGCCGCTGAACGAAAAATCAAGCGTCTCGCCCGCAAGCGCAGGGGACGGAAGCGCGATCGCCTTGGGGTCCCCCTCGTAGGCAAGACGGTCGAGTGCCGCACCACCCGGGTACGGAAGCCCGATCACACGCCCGATCTTATCAAACGCCTCACCTGCCGCGTCGTCGCGCGTGCCACCGATCTCAAAAAAGTCGGTGTAGCTCTCGACACGGTAGATCGAGGTATGCCCCCCCGACACCACCAAAGCCAGAAACGGCGGCTCGAGGGTGGGATGCGACAGATAAGCCGCCGCGACGTGACCGTGAATATGGTTGACCGCCACGAGCGGGATCAGGCGGGAATACGCCAAGGATTTTGCAAAATTGACACCGACGAGCAACGCACCGATCAAGCCCGGAAAGGCGGTTACGGCAACCGCACCAAGCTGGTCGACCGTGATCCCCGCCACGTCAAGCGCCTCGTAGGTAATGCGCGAGATCGCCTCGATGTGCGCGCGGCTTGCGATCTCCGGCACAACACCGCCGTACAGACGGTGCGTCTCGATCTGTGACGCGACGATATTCGAGCGGATCGCGCGAACCCCCTCGCCCATCTCCACCACCGCGGCAGAGGTCTCGTCACACGAGCTTTCCATTCCTAATATATACATGATAACCTTAAGGTCGGGGGGAAGGAAAGCTTCTTGGAAGAAGTTTTTCTTCCCCCCCACCCCTATCCTTTCTAGAACCATGAAGCCAATGGCTTTATGTTATTTTTTTGATCATCACAAGCGCGTCCTCGGTGGGGCGGCGGTAAAAGTTTTTCCGTCTTCCCTCGACGACAAAGCCAGCGCGCTCGTAAAGCGTGATCGCCGCGACGTTGGAAACGCGAACCTCAAGCGCGATCTGCTCCAAGCCACGCGCGCGCGCTTCATTGATCAGCGCGTCGACGATCGCCCTGCCAAGCCCCATGCGGCGCGCTTCGGGATGCACGGCGACGTTTGTGATCTGCCCCTCGTCGGGCGCGATCAGCATGCCGCCATAGGCTTGCACACGTCCGTCGCAAAGGCAGACAAATCCCGTGGCGGACTCGCCCAAAAGAAGCTCCAACGCCCCCTCGCTCCACGGCTCGGAAAAGCAAAGGGCTTCCAGCACGGCAACCTCCAAAAGATGCGACGGCTCGATCCTCACTACTCTCATTGCTCGTCCCCCGCGAACAGAAGAGCTTTTACCCCCTCCGTGATCTCGGCAAGGCAGGCGCGGTAGGTCTCGGCGTCGCCGCCGTAAGGGTCCGCGATCGGCTTGGGCATACAAACGATACGCGGTGCCAATTGCGGGAAGCGCATCATCAGCTCCAGAACGTGCGACGTCCCAAGTCCCACGAGAAGATCGCAGGTCTCGGCTTCCCCTTCGGTCAGCGTCCTCGCCGTGTGGTCGTGATAGTCCCGCGACGGACAAGGCTCGATCCCCGCCTGCTCCAAGGCAAGCACCGCATTGTTTGCGATCGGCTCACCCTCGCTTGCGTACAGTCCGCGACTGATGGCTTCCACGGGCGGCACGAATGCCGCTCTCACGGCTTCGGGAAGCCCCCCCGAGAAGCTCTGCGACAGGTGATTTGCCACCGCCTCTGCCATGGGTGAGCGGCAGGTGTTCCCCGTACATACGAAGCAAACGCGACGCGTGTGGGGCATATCGGTCACCGACGCAGCCTTTTTTTCTTGTAACAGCTCGGTCATATCTGTCCCCTTACGACGCGCTGTCGGTATCGTCGAGGTATTTGGCGACCGTGTCACCGACCGCATAGCACTTGCCCGTGGTGCGGTCGTAAAGGATCTCCTTACCGAAATTGTAGACGGCGTAATTCTCGCCCTCATAGACCTGCACGGTCACCTCGATCCCCTCGTAAGTGGGAACGAAAGCGTTCGGGTCGTCCACAAGCTCCCAGACCTCAACGTCCTTGGTAAAGCGCCAATAGGTCAGAGTATAGTAAAATGCGGGATGCTCGACCGACGAAAATTTCAGGTCGTATCGCGTGGGGGTAAGGGCAACGTCGATCTCATCCTTGGAGAAGGAAACGCCGCTTCGGTAAAGGTTGACCAGCGACGCGACGTCGGCGGTCTCCTCGATCACACCCGTGGCAAAGCTGATGGTTCCCGTCTGCGAGAGCAGCACCTTGGTGGGGTTCATCTCCCACAGTGTGGGAAGCGTGGTGCCTTTCGCGTAAAACAGCTCGTAATCCTCGGTTGCCAGAAGCTTTTCGGGGGCGGTGCTCTCGATCTCGTAAAGCACGATGTCGGCAAGCTTGTCCTGCGCCACACGCGCCACCGTCTTGCCCTTGACGATCGAGGTCGCCTCGTAATTCATGGGCGCGCGCAGATAGGTCACGCCGCTTTTTTTATTGGTGTACTGTCCGTTCTCGACCTCCATCTTGGGCGGCTTGCCGCAGGACGAAAGCAGCATGGTCGCAACGAGCAGAAGCAACGCGACGCGAAAAATTCTCTTGTTCATTCGTTTTTCCTCAATATCCGAAGACACCCGACAAGGAGTCGTCGTCCTCGATCCAATCGCTGACGGGAATGATGCGGTATTCCTCGGGTGTGTCGCGAACGATCACCGTATCAATGCCCGCGTTGATGATCTGACGCTTGCACATCATGCAGGAGCTGGTTCCCGGAACGAGCTCTCTTGTTTTCGAGTCGATGCACGACATGTAAAGCGTTGCGCCGAGCATCTGATCGCGCGAGGCGGCAATGATGGCGTTTGCCTCGGCATGGACCGAACGGCAAAGCTCATAGCGTTCTCCGCGCGGAATATTCAGCTTGTCGCGCATGCAAACGCCGAGATCCGAGCAGTTTTTGCGTCCTCTGGGGGCGCCGTTGTAGCCCGTGGAAACGATCGAGTCGTTTTTCACGATGATCGCACCGAACATCTTGCGAAGGCAGGTGGAGCGCTCCGCCACCGTTTGCGCAATATCCAGATAGTAATTATGCTTTGTTACGCGTTCCATAAATTATGTTCCTTTCTCCGCGAGGGTATACCCCGCCATTATATCCTATATATTATATAACATTTTTTTCAAAAAATCAATAGCCAAATTTGAAACAAAATAAATCTTTTTTCAAATCCTCATATTTTCCTTGATTTTGACGGAATTATGTGATACAATAGAGGCAGAAATACGACACCGAAAGGATCCCCTATGAATCTTTGTGACATCAAAACCGTAAAACAGATCATGGCGATGTTTCGTCTGACCTTTCATAAGGAGTTCGGGCAGAACTTTTTGACCGACCGCATGGTGGTTGAGGACATTGCCGACGAATGCTGTGAAAATCCCGACAGCACGATCCTGGAGATCGGCCCCGGCATTGGCACGTTGACGCGCGAGCTTGCTCTGCGCCACAAGAACGTAGTGTGTCTGGAGATCGACCGCGGGCTGATCCCCGTGCTTGGCTACACGCTTGAGGAATTCGACAACGTCCGCGTGATCAACGAGGACGTGATGCAGACCGATCTGGACGCGCTTCTCGCCCCCTATTTTGCCGAGGGGCAGGTATCGGTCTGCGCCAATCTTCCCTACTACATCACCACGCCGATCCTCATGAAGCTCCTTGAGAGCGGGCTTCCCTTTGACTATATCACGATCATGATCCAAGCCGAGGTAGCAGACCGACTTTGCGCCAAGGCAGGCAGCAAGGATTACGGCGCGATCACGGCGGTGCTTGCCTACTACGGAGAAGCCGAAAAGCTCTTTACCGTTCCCGCCGACCGCTTCGTACCCGCTCCCAAGGTCAATTCCACGGTCATTCGCATCAAGCTTCACAAGGAAAAGCCCTACCGTCCCAAGAGCGAGGACCTCTTGTTCCGCACCATCAAGGCGGCGTTCGGTCAGCGCAGAAAGACGCTTGCCAACGCGCTTGGCGCAGGCTTTTCGGAGCTTTCGCGCGAGGAGATCACCTCTGCCATTGCGTCCTGCGGTCACGACGCAAGCATTCGCGGAGAGCGGCTTGACATTGTGGAGTTCACCGCGCTTTCCGACACGCTTTACGAAATTTTGCAAACCAAAAAAGGAGAATGACATGAAACGATTTTGCAGACACGTATTGCCGATTTTGTTCTGCTTTGCCCTTTTGCTGTCGGGGCTTTGCACGATTTCCGCGTCGGCATACAGCAGTGCTACCATAGTCGTAGGTGAAGGGAAAAAGTCGATCGGTCCCAAGGACGTCAGTCAATATAAAAGCGCGTCAAAGATCGTCGTGGCAGACGGTGTCACCGAGATCCTGAACGATACGTTTTCTCACTTTGATATGAAAGCCGTAACACTACCCAACTCCCTGATCAGCATTGGAAATTCGGCTTTCAACAGTTGTAAAAATCTGACCGAGATCACGATTCCCAAAAGTGTTTTTCAGATCGGCAGCTACGCCTTTCAACGATGTGAGAAATTGACCTCGGTCACCATTCCCGAAAGCGTTACCTCGATCGGTCGTTCTGCATTTCATTTGTGCGATAAGCTCACCACCGTATATTTTAATGCAACCCACTGCAACAAGGGAGACGGTAATTGGTTTGGAACACAGAACAATGTAAAAAAACTCGTGATCGGTCTTTCGGTCAATGTGATCCCCAAAGAAGCATTTGCTTATTGCTCCAATTTGGAATCTCTTACGATCCCCGCAAACGTCAAAACAATTGAAAGCTACGCCTTTCAATCCTGTAAAAAATTAAAGCTCGTCACCTTGGAAGAAGGACTTGAACGTATTGAGGACTCGGCATTTTACGGCTGTGAAGCCTTAACCGAGATCACGATCCCGAACAGCGTTACCTACATCGGTGAAAACGCCTTTGCGCTTTGCAGTGACGATCTGAAGATCAATATCGAGGACGAAAGTCTTTTGTATGGCGAGATCCCACACGAGGGGTATTGGGATGAGCTTTGGCTCGGTCTTGTGACTGTATTTGGCGGCGCGGCGATCGTGCTGATCATCATATTGGTCATCGCACTCCTATCCTCGCTTGCAATGAACGTGATCTATCTGATCGGCTGTATCAAGATCACAAGGCTCTACTGCCGCAAAAAGCAGAAATCCTCGGGTGGCATGACAGCACTTGCCGTGATCCTCTCCCTGCTCGGTCTTGGATTTTGGTATCTTCTCGTGGTCGCCATTCTCAATCAAGGCGTAAAAGAACAAACGGTATAAATTTTGAAGGGCGTTCCGCGGTTTGCGGAACGCCTCTCTTAATGGAATTCTCCCTTTTTAGGGCTTCCGAGGTCGTTTTTTCTGTGATTTGCTTCTGCTTTTTCGCTTTTTTCAATTGATTGCCACGCAAAAAAGCAAAAAAACAAAAAAATTTCCATTTTGCTCTTGAAAAATAAGCAATTATCATTTATAATATAGGGTGACAGAAAATTCCGCGACCCTTCCGCCGCGGAAAATACGTATTATTATGATCCCGAGCACGGGAGACATCAGGAGGAAAACACCTTATGAAGATTCTGGTTATCAACGCAGGCAGCTCTTCGCTCAAGTATCAGCTTTTTGATATGACCGATTGCAGCGTGCTTGCAAAGGGTATTTGCGAAAAGATCGGTATTGCCTCGGGCGACGGCTCGATCACCCATAAGCGTCCCAACGCCGCAAAGTACGAAAAGGAGACCAACATCCCCGACCACAACGCGGCAATCGCGCTGGTGCTGAACGTTCTGACCGATAAGGAGCTGGGCGTGATCAACAACATCGACGAGATCTCGGCTGTCGGTCACCGCTTTGCACACGGCGGTAACATCAAGGAATCCAAGATCCTTGACAAGGAAACGCTTGACTACATCGAGTCGATCGTTCCCATCAACCCCCTGCACGGTCCCGCATCGCTCAAGGGCTATGCCGCTTGTAAGGCTGCTATGCCGAACGTTCCCCACGTGGGCGTATTTGACAGCTCCTTCTATGCAAATATGCCCGAGGAAAGCTACACCTACGCAATTCCCTACGAGTGGACCGAAAAATACGGCATCCGCCGCTACGGCTTCCACGGCACCTCTCACCGCTACGTTTCTCAGGAAGCGGCGAAGCTGGTTGGCAAGCCCCTTGAGGAATTGAAGATCATTACCTGCCACATCGGCTCGGGCTCGTCGATCACCGCGATCAAGAACGGCGTTGCCGTGGATACCTCCATGGGCTTTACCCCTCAGGACGGATTGATCATGGGAACGCGCTGTGGTCCTCTTGATCCCTCGATCGTCACCTACCTGATCAATCAGGGACTTACTGCTGATGAAATTGACACTGTGCTGACCAAAAAGTCGGGTCTCTTGGGTGTTTCGGGCGTATCGAGCGACATGCGCGACGTTCGGGCTGCCGCAGACGAAGGAAACCCCCGTGCACTGCTTGCTACGAAGCTGCTCGCGCACCACGCAAGAAAGCTGATCGGCAGCTACGTTGCCGAGATGAACGGCGTGGACGTATTGGTAGTTACCGCAGGTCTTGGCGAGAACGATAAGAGATCCCGTAAGGCGATCTTTACGAACCTCGAGTGCTTCGGCGTAAAGATCAACGAGGAGCTCAACGCCTCCGCTCCCGGCGGAACGCTGGTCGACCTCACCGCTCCCGACTCCAAGGTGAAGGTCTTTGTGATCCCCACCGACGAGGAGCTTATGATCGCAAAGGATACCCAGAAGTTTGTAAAGGCATAATCAATCGAATAACCGCAAAAATTGCTCCGTTCCCGTGCCGCAGGCATGAGAACGGAGCTTTTTTACCTCAATTTTTCATTCTTCATTCTTCATTCTTCATTCTTCATTCTTCATTTTTTATTATTCCGTGGCACGGTGTGGCACAGTATGGCACAAATGGCACACTTTTTTGTGATAAAATAGGCGCGGTGGGGAGACAGAACGGGGGCAAAAATCGTGTCTTGCGGGAAAAGCGATCGGTTTTTCAAAAACCCATGGGTTTTTTCGGAAACCAAAAAAAGCTGATAATGATAAGGATAATGGGAATGAGAAAGAAAATGAGAATGAGAGTGATATGGAGAAGGAGAAGGAGACCGCGTGCGAGGTCGCACGCCCATGACTCCGTCCCTTCCCCGCTCCGCGCCTCTCCGAGGTA
>JAZRIE010000056.1:0-2842 GCA_045645105.1 Eubacteriales bacterium
GAGGCAGTATTCTGGATCTTTTTCTGACCTTTCTGCTTTTGCTTTGCATCGTGGGTGGCTTTTTGCGCATGCGGGAGCTGCGCGTGCAAGCCGCTCCCGTCAAAACCGCGCCGCATACCTTGACGCTGACCGTCGAAAAGCTTTCGCCGCAAACGGCAGGGTGTATTGCGGTGGGGGAGACGGTCTACACCGAGTCGGGGGCAGTCCTTGGCAGAGTGACGGCAAAGGAAACGCGTCCCGCAAGGGTTACGCTTGTGCAGAACGGCGATGCCGTGTCGGGGGAATGGGATCCCGCGCTTTTCGTGGAGCTGAGGCTTGAGGTCGAGGTCGATGCCACCGTGGGCGAGCGCGGTCTGCTGCTTCATGCCACAACGCCGCTGTCGGTGGGCGAGACGTTGACGCTTTGCACCGAGCGAACGGCACTTCGGGTCATTCTGTACGAAATCACCTCAAATTCCCCATAAAAAACCACCAAACGGCAGGTTTTGACAGGGTATTGTATGTATTTTGCACGAAAAGTTCTAATTGAAGTATAAAAAAACGGATAGATTGTCTATTGATTTTTGATCGAATATTTGATATACTATATGTGTATGAAAATTGTTGATCCTTCCGCCACGCGGAAATTCAATTAGAAATGGGAGCGAGACGTTATGATTACACGCGATATCGTCATTACAAACACGAGCGGTCTGCATGCCAGACCTGCAACCTTCTTTATCCAGAAGGCAAATTCATACCGTGCCTCTGTTTGGATCGAAAAGGACGATCGCAAGGTAAATGCCAAGAGTCTTTTGGGCGTTTTGTCGCTCGGGATCGCAAAGGACATGACCGTTACGCTGATTGCGGACGGCCCCGATGAGGAAACGGCGATCGCGGGACTTGTGGAGTTGATCGACAGCGGTTTTTCGGAGGTCTGACCCGAGGTTGGATAAAAGGTATAGCGGTGTGCATTGGCGAATGAGCAAATTTCGTGGCACACCGCTCTTTTTCCATATCAAACCGAAATCAAAGACAGGGCGCAAAAACACGAGGGGAGGGGTGCGACGTGGCACAAACCGAGGAACGCCGAAGGCAGTTATTGGAAAAGGCAAACACACTGCCGCTTTGTCCGGGCGTGTATATCATGCGCGACCGCGGTGGGAAGGTCATTTACGTTGGAAAATCGCGCAAGCTGAAAAACCGCGTATCTCAGTATTTTCAAAACGCCGAGAAAAATCTCAAGACCCGACGCATGGTTTCTCAGGTAGAGGACTTCGACTATTACCTGTGCGATACCGAGATGGAGTCACTCTCGCTCGAAAACACGCTGATCAAGCAATACACGCCAAAATACAATATCCGTCTCAAGGACGCAAAGTCCTATCCCTATATCAAGCTGACGGCAGAGGAATATCCAAGGCTGGTCTTTACGCGTCGGCGCGAGAACGACAAGGCAAGGTATTTCGGTCCGTTTTCAGGGGTGTCGTCGGCGTATGCGCTGATCGAGCTTGTGCGACGCGTGCTACAGCTTCCAAGCTGCTCTCGACGCTTTCCGCGCGATATTGGAAAGGAGCGCCCATGCATCTACTACCAAATGAAGCGTTGCTGCGGCGTTTGCACGGGGGGGATTTCCAAAGAGGAATACGCGCGGCTGATCGGCTTTGCGTCGGAGATCCTCAGCGGCAAGAGTCGTGAGGTGCGACGCGAGCTGGAGGCGCGTATGTACGCGCTTGCCGAGGAGGAGCGCTACGAGGCGGCGGCAAAATGCCGTGATACCATCGCTTCCCTCGACCGCATCGGCGAGCGGCATAAGGTGGTGGGAGACCCCGACGCCGAGCACGATGTGGTGGCACTCTATTCGGACGATTTCTGCTCCTGCGTGTCGGTCTTTTACGTCCGATCGGGTGTTTTGCAGGACAAGGCAGAATTTTTGTACGGTGCGGACAGTATCCTTGAGACCGAGGACATGACCACCTTTTTGTGCGAGCATTACAAGGTGCGTGAGTATATACCGCACCGCATCCTGCTCTCGTTCCCGATGGACGAGGACGACCGCGAAATGCTTTCTCAATATTTGTCGCATGTTTCTGGACACAAGGTCACCATTCACACGCCCGAGAGAGGAACGCTCCGCACGCTTTGCGAGATGGTCGAGAAAAACGCCGCCGATCAGGCAAAGCAGTATCAGATCAACGCCTCGAAAAACGAGGGAACGCTTGCCCGACTTGCCGAGCTGTTGCGTCTGGAGACCTATCCCGAGCGTATCGAGGCTTACGATATTTCCAACCTCGGCAGAGAGCATCTGACCGCGGGCATGGTGGTCATGAACGAGGGAAAATTCCAAAAATCCGATTACCGTACCTTCCGCATCCGTTCGGTCGTGGACGGGACCGACGACTACGCATCGATGCGTGAGGCTTTGTCCCGTCGTTTGGAGCATTTATCGGATGAGGACGGCTCATTTGCGTCGCTTCCCGACCTGATCCTGCTCGACGGCGGACGCGGACACGTTTCGGTGGTACGCGAGCTGTTGGAGGAGAAGGGGATCGACATTCCCGTGTTCGGTATGGTCAAGGACGACTACCATAAAACACGCGCGCTTTGCACCGATCGCGAGGAGATCAGCATTGCGCGCGAGCAGGACGTCTATTCGTTGATCTATCGGATACAGGAGGAGGTTCACCGATACACGGTTAGCCGCATGGAGACCGCCAAGCGCAAGACACTGCGCACCTCGGTGCTGACGCGCATCCACGGCATTGGCGAGGCAAAGGCGAAAAAGCTGCTTGCCGCATTTGGCGGGATGGGCGCACTCCGACGGGCGACCGTTGAGCAGATCGCGGCGGTCTCGGGCATCAGC
>JAZRIE010000057.1:0-1527 GCA_045645105.1 Eubacteriales bacterium
GAGGTTTGCGATGCAGGTGTAATTGTCGTTCTTAAAGTTCAGGCGCAGGATCTTGTCTAACACGTCGCCCGACTTGAAGGATTCGGCATTGATCGAAAGCACGCCCGCGGCACTCGGACGCAGCTGAGCGTCGAGGTTGACACCGATGGTCACACTCTTGATCTCGCGCACGCGTTGTGTCAGATCCTCAAGCTTTTGGTTCAGCTCGCGATAGTATTCACTTTCGGCAAGCTCGGTGACGAGGTCGGAGAGCGAGGTAAAGGCGGGGCTTTTCAGACGATCCTTCACGCCCGTAAGTCCTGCGTGCAGTGCCTGAATGCTCGAAACGTATAGCTCAATTTCGGTAATGCTTGAAAGATAATCGTTGGTGTCGCCGCTATCGGCTTCGAGACGGCGAAGCTCCATAATGTCGTTCAAAATCGGCACGAGCTTATTGAGCATATCGGTCAGCTCCTCGCAGGCGAGCATATCATCAAAGGTCGCCATACGGTAGCGCATGACCTCGGGATCGGTGGTAAAGAACTCCGAGAGGTCGCCGCCCTTGAGATTGAACACCTCCAGAAGACCAAGCTCCTGCAGGGTAAAGAGATCAATATCGGGAACGGTCTTGCCGCTGTCGTGTGCGCGCTTAGCATCACTGTTCGGATAGATCAGACTAAAATCGGTAAAATCCATTGGAAATCGGATCCTTTCTTCATTTCTCCTATAAGTATAACATAAAAAAGCCGTTTCGTCTATAGTCTTGGCAAAAAAATTGCACTTTGACGTGGTTTTTTCGAGAAAGAATTGACGAAAAGGTATTTTTGTGATAAAATAATAGCAAATCCGATGAGAGGGGAGCGTGTGGAATGGAGCTGACGAATATCACCGAATGGGTTCGATGTGACGAGATCCTCGGACTGTTGCGCCTTTGTGGGGCAGACGAGAGACAGATCGGTACGAGCGGCTCGGACTACGAATTTTTTTCAGCACTCTGTAAAGCCATGCCGCTTTTGACGGGACACCCTCTAAAGACCGCGATAGAGAAGGCTCTGCAAAACGAGCTTGGCGTGACGCAGTTGCTCTCTCCCGATACCTGCGACGCTATCTGGCGGGCTTGCGCGGACAAGCTTTTGGAAGATCAACGACTCGCTCCGCTTACATTCTCGCTGTCCGACGGGGCAAAATGGACGCCCCCCGCATGGCGCGCTTTAAAAAAGCATCTTGTCCTCGACGGTGCAACGCTTTTGCAAACGAACGCATCCTCGTGGAGCGAGTGGGAAGCCGAAATGCGGTCATCATTGGACGATTTTGGCAGGCGTGGGGGAAGCATCGTGCGTCTCTCTCCCGATGCGGCAGCGTGTGCCGAGATCCCCAATCTTTATCGCGTGGAGCAATCGTTGAAAAGCGGGGAAGCCTCGCCCATGCTCACGGCGCAAGTCCTTCGATTTCTCGCGGTCGAATTGCAGAAGCGCGACCTCTGGTTGTGGATCGATACTGCCTTTTGCGGCAAGAAGTCGGAGGCCAAGCGGTCTTAGGAAGACAACT
>JAZRIE010000058.1:0-5251 GCA_045645105.1 Eubacteriales bacterium
TCTCACTCGAGGATCTCAAGCCCGATATGGAGCTGACGGGTACGGTCCGTAACGTCATCGATTTCGGCGCCTTCGTCGATATCGGCGTGCATCAGGACGGACTGGTTCACATCTCGCAGATCAGTGATCGCTTCGTCAAGCATCCCTCCGAGGTGGTCAAGGTAGGCGACGTCGTCAAGGTGCGCGTGCTGTCGGTAGACGTTCCCAAGAAGCGCATCTCGCTGACCATGAAGTCTCGTCAGAAGGCTTAATTCTTAATATATTAAAAGCAAAACAGGGAACAACCCGACCTCAAAAACAAATCAAGACATGGCAATTGTGCAATATATACAATAAATAGCTTGTAATTTTGGGGAAATAAACGCTTCCTTTTTTGAGGAAAATTTGGTATAATATTATACGTTGAATAATAACGCCGCGCGTACGACGTGGCATAAACAGGAGGATTTCAAAAATGGCAAGTTTATCCTTGAGACACATTTACAAAAAGTACCCCGGCGGCGTTACCGCAGTTTCCGACTTTAACCTTGAGGTTAAGGATAAGGAATTTCTGGTATTGGTAGGACCTTCCGGATGCGGTAAGTCCACCACCCTTCGTATGATCGCGGGTCTGGAAGAAATTTCCGAGGGCGAGCTGTTCATCGGCGACCGTCTGGTCAACGACGTAGCTCCTAAGGATCGTAAGATCGCGATGGTGTTCCAGAACTACGCTCTGTATCCCCACATGTCCGTGTTTGAGAACATGGCATTCGGTCTGAAGCTGAGCAAGGTTCCGAAGGAAACCATCAAGAAGAAGGTTGAGGACGCCGCTCGCGTACTCGATATCACCCACCTGCTCGACCGTAAGCCCAAGGCTCTGTCGGGTGGTCAGAAGCAGCGTGTTGCTCTGGGACGTGCAATCGTGCGTGATCCTCAGGTATTCTTGCTTGACGAGCCGCTTTCCAACTTGGACGCAAAGCTTCGTGCAGCAATGAGAACCGAGCTGACCAAGCTCCACAACCGCGTAGAAACCACCTTCGTATACGTAACGCACGACCAGGTCGAGGCTATGACCATGGCAACCAGAATCGTCGTTATGAAGGACGGTCTCATTCAGCAGGTAGATACTCCTCAGAAGCTTTACGATCAGCCCGTAAACATCTTCGTTGCAGGCTTTATCGGAACTCCTCAGATGAACTTCCTCAACGGCGAGCTCGTTAAGAAGGGCAACGACGTTTACTTCGTCTACGAAGGCAACGAGCTGAAGCTGCCCGCAGACAAGGCAAACGCACCCGCGCTTGCTGATTACATTGGCAAGGAAGTGGTTGCAGGTCTGCGTCCCGAGTGTATCTTTGACGATGAGCTGAACATCGCAAAGTGCGAGGGTGCTACCCTGACCGCAGACGTTGACGTCACCGAGCTGATGGGTGCCGAGATCTATCTCTACCTCAAGGTCGGAGAAGAGGGCAAGCTGACGGCTCGCGTATCCTCCAGATCCACCACTCGCGCAGGCGACAGCATCAAGATCGGCTTCGATATGACCAGAATCCACATCTTTGATAAGGACACCGAGCGTTGCGTTATTCACTAATTGCATGATTTTTCTGCCGAACCCAAACGGGTTCGGCAGTTTTTTGCATGAACTCGTTTTAATTAACAAAAAGTTCTTCAAGAAAAAAAGCAAATCACTTTACAATTGAAAAAAAATGTGATACAATATATAAGTATAGATGGAAGAAAGAGAGGGGGAAGAGCGAATGAACGCGAGCGAAAGGTATTACCGTCGTGTTATTGGTGCGATCGGCGGAACGATGCTCCTGTTTTGGGGACTTCTGAACGCGTTTGGCGTGTTTTTGACCTTTTTTACCGAGCTTCTTTTGGTGATTTCCTCCGGGAACGAGGTCGTATATAACGTCGTGTACAACCTTGTTTACGGCGCGGGATACTTGGCGAGCTTTATGATCCCAGTGGCACTTTTGAGAAAGCTGATCGGTCGCGCGGGGTATCCGTATCAAAGCATGGATACGTCGATCCGCGGCACAAGGTGGCTTCCTTTGCTGGTTCCCGCAGGCATTGCCGTGGTGCTTTCCACCGCCTATATCAATGCGGCAATGGTCAGCATCTTCGATTATGCAAGGTTTTCTTCCGAGGTCGTGTGGGGGAGCATGAGCGACTCGCCCGCCGTATACGAGCTGATTTTGCAGTTTATCGTGATGTGTCTCGTGCCGGGTGTGTGCGAGGAGTTTCTGTTCCGTGGCGCGATCCTTTCCAATCTGCGTCCGTTCGGTCGCTCCAACGCCATTCTCATCAGCGCATTTCTGTTCTCCATGATGCACCAGAACGCCGAGCAGCTGCTCTACACCTTTGCCGCAGGCATCGTGCTGGGTCTGATCTACGAAATGACGGGAAGCATCTGGTGTACCACCGTGCTTCACATTCTCAACAATTTCGTTTCGGTGACCGAAAGCGCAATCTTTTACAGGTTTGACGACGTTATGACGTCGTCGCTTGCGATCGTGATCTTCGAAATGGTGCTGATCGCGATCGGCGTGATCTCGGCGGCGATCCTCGTATCTCGCTTCTTCTCCAAGCGGACCGACCTGCGCGACGGAATTTTCGGCAGGTCCTTGCCCGCATCTGACGGATACGCAGAGTGTCCGATCGAGGCGTCCCGTGCGAGAAGACTCTTTTTCACACCGACCATGATCATCTTTTTGATCTTGTGCTTGGTGCAGGTGTTGTTTTTGATCCTTATGGCGGTGATCTATGTTGGATGACAAGGAATTTATGGAAGCGGCACTCGCCGAAGCCGAGCGTGCGCGTGACGCGGGTGAGATCCCCGTTGGGGCGGTGATCGTGCGGGACGGTGAGATCATCGCAAGAGCGCACAACCTCTGTGAGGCACAAAACGATCCGACGGCGCACGCCGAGATACTTGCCATTCGCGCGGCAGGGGAGAGGCTTGGCACATGGCGACTGTCTGATTGCACGCTTTACGTCACGCTTGAGCCGTGTCCTATGTGTACGGGGGCGGCGATCAACGCGCGTGTGAAACGCATTGCTTTTGGCGCAAAGGATCCTCGCGCGGGCGCTTGCGGAAGCCTTTGCAATCTGACCGCATACCCGCTGGAAGCCAAGCCCACGGTCACGCACGGGATCAAAGCCGAGCGGACGCGTGAGCTGCTACGCGACTTTTTCGTCCAAAGGCGCGGCGGAAAATCAAACTGAATTTATCCCAAGAAAGGCTTGGTGAACATATGTCAAAGGTTATCATTCCCGAGGGCTACAAGTCCCACCTGACGCTTCGTCAGACCGAATACGCGATCAAAAAGGTCAAGGATTTTTTCGAGCGCGATCTCTCCACACAGCTCAACCTCATTCGTGTCTCCGCGCCGCTTTACGTCGATCGCAAGAGCGGACTGAACGACGATCTCAACGGTGTGGAGCGTCCCGTCACCTTCGATCTCTTTTCGGGCGACGAATTGGAGATCGTGCATTCACTTGCAAAATGGAAGCGCTTTGCCCTCAAAAAGTACGGCTTTGAGGTGGGCGAGGGGCTTTATACCGATATGAACGCCATTCGACGCGACGAGGAGACCGACAATATTCACTCGATGTTCGTCGATCAATGGGACTGGGAGAAGATCATCACACGCGAGATGCGCACCGAGGAGACCCTGCACCATACCGTCAAATGCATCTACGCGGCACTGCGGCACACCGAAAATTATATCGTCAACGAATATTCCTTTATTGGAAGACTTCTGCCCGAGGAGATCATTTTCGTGACGGCACAGGAGCTTGAGGACCGCTGGCCCGAAAAGACGCCGAAGGAGCGTGAGTACGCCGCCGCCAAGGAGTACGGCGCGATCTTTCTCTCGCAGATCGGCGGCAAGCTGAAAAGCGGCAAGCAGCACGACGGAAGAGCCCCCGACTACGACGATTGGTCGCTCAACGGCGATATCATCGTCTATTATCCCATTCTCGACATTGCGCTGGAGCTTTCGTCGATGGGCATTCGCGTGGACGAGGACGCGATGCGCCGTCAGCTGGAGGCAAGAGGCTGTCCCGAGCGTGCGGATCTGCCGTTCCACAAGGCACTTCTTGAAGGCGAGCTTCCGTACACGATCGGCGGCGGCATTGGGCAGTCGCGTATGTGTATGTTCTTCTTGCGCAAGGCACACATCGGCGAGGTACAGTCCTCGCATTGGTCGGACGAGGAGATCCGCGCCTGCGAGGAAAAGGGCGTGCATTTGCTTTGACCGAGCAGAGGGACGCTACATTTGCGTGTTTGTCCGTCTACTGATTCCGTTCAATTTGATTTTCTGCGGACGAGCAATGCTCGCCCCTACAATCGAACAATGCACACCACTCAAAAATTTCTCAAACCTGTAGGGGCGACCATTGGTCGTCCGTAACAAAAGAAACACTACAGGCGGACAACCAAACACGCAGGCAATCTTCCCCTTACAGTTGAACTTCTCACTAAAAATTTCAAGATTCAAAAAAAGAGGAACCCCATGCACAAGCTTTATCGCTCGATCACGCTGATATTGATCCTCACCCTGATATGCGGGGCTTTTTGCGCGTGCCAAGAGGATGAACCCGAGGCAAGCGGGACTTTGCAGTGGAGAAATCTGACCTGGGCAGTGGGTGCGCCGCTCCCCGAGCCGCAGGACTTCCTGCAACCGCTCCCCGAGGGCTATACGGTGCGCTTTGCCGAGGCATACGTCTTCTCGAAGCTTGGCGACCACACGGTCGTGCTGATCGCAACCGCGCCCGACGGTACCGAGTGCCGTCAGGAGCTGCTACTCACGCTCGTGAATGACGACCAAGCCCCCACGATCATGGGGGTGAAGGATCTTTCGGTCGTTATCGGCGAGGGCGTCTCTTACCGTAGCGGCGTGACGGTTACCGACAATTGCGACACACCCGTCGCGCTTACGATCGACTCGTCGGCGGTGCAAATGGACACCGAGGGGAGTTATCCCGTCACCTACACGGCGACCGACGGCGCAGGGAACGTTACCGAGGCGGTCGTGACAGTCTACGTTTACCGCGAGGCGGTCACAGAGGACATGCTTTGGGCGGAGATCGACCGCTTCATCGCCGAGAAGATCCCTACGAGCGGCACACGCGAGCAGCAGGCACGCGCCGTATACAATTACGTTTATTACAGCATCGCATATTCGGACTCGTCGGACAAAAACGATTGGGTGCGCGCCGCCTACGAGGGTATCCGCACGGGGCAGGGCGATTGCTTTACCTATTT
>JAZRIE010000059.1:0-13353 GCA_045645105.1 Eubacteriales bacterium
TGCGAATCGCATTGAAAGAAAAATTAGAAGCTGCGGGATATACCGTATAATCCGCAACAGAAAAAACATTGAATCGGAGATAAAAAATGGATGAAATGAAATTACTTGAAGCTGTGGAGGCAATTGATGATGTTGTTCTCATAAAAGCTTTATCTTATCGACCGTCTACCGGCTCGGTTGGTGTTGCAGCCTTCTCATCACCGAAAGAAAAAGAAGAAACGCAAAACAAAAAGCCTAAGAGCAAACGTAACACATGGGTTAAATGGGTATCGATTGCTGCCTGCTTTTGTTTGATGTTTGCCGGCACTTTTGCTTTGATTGCCAATTTTGTATCCACCCCAAGCGCAGATGGATTTGTTATCGAAGATAAGGTTTTGCTTTCCTACTCAGGAAATGATAAAAACGTTGTAATTCCCGACAATGTAGTCAAAATAGCGAACTATGCGTTTAGGGATGGCGGAAATGCTGAAGTTGTAGAAACTGTTTATCTTGGCAAAAATGTTGCTGATGTACAAACCTACGCTTTTGACGGTTGTGTAAATTTAAATACCGTTACACTTTCCGAAAGCAATACTATCTTGAAACAGGAAAACAATGCAATTTTATCAGCAGACGGCGCACAATTGATTTTTTATAATGGTAATCAAGGAGTATATGAGATATCCGATAGTGTAAAAAAAATATCCGCATATGCATTTGCAAATACGGAGCTTACCGAGTTAACCCTGCCCGAAGTAACAGAAATTGCAGATATGGCGTTTTATCGAAATCAGGTGTTGAAAACTATCTATGCGCCCAAAGTAGTAATCATTGGTAATTCTGCTTTTAATAATTGCCGTGAATTGGAAGCCATCTCTTTTCCGTGTGCTGAAGTGATTGGTGAAAGCGCATTTGAATCTTGTGAATCGCTTACTTCCGTTGTTCTGCCAAGCGCGTTGCAAATTGGTGCATTTGCTTTTCGTTTTTGCTCTAATTTAAAAGTGCTTCAAATCCCAAATGCAACAACTATCGGCAGATATTTCATTGACAATACCTCAATAACTGCCCTGCTCATTCCAAATGTAACAGCATATCTAGACGAAAGAACTTTTGACAATCCAAAACCAATATTATGGGGATATCGTGAAAGCGCACTGGAGAAATTTTCAAACCAATATGGATTGGAATTTGTTGATATAACTGCAGGCGTTATGCCGGAAGGGTTTGCCCCTATTCAAGATTATGTTGTTTGTGGCTCTGTGGAAGCACCGCTGTACAAAACTTCAAACATTTCGGATGAAGCATTTGTTCGTTATCTGCAGCCGGGCAGCACCGTGGATCGTATCGCAACCAATGACATATGGAGTTTATTAAACTTTGACGGTGAACGTCTGTATATAGAAAATAAATATTTGAAGGATTTTTCCTACAGTGATCCGACCGACAGCGCTAAGGTTCAAACCTACGGGGATTTTCAGTATCTGGAATATGAGGATCACATTCGAATTTATCACTATATCGGAAGCGATCTGAATATCATCATCCCAACCACGATCAATCAAAAGCCGGTAACAGAACTATATTACAGTTTTTTATATGTAGATCAATCTGAAAAGGTCGTCTCACTCTCAGCGGAATCTGTTGAAGAATTCATTTTGTCCGGAAGTGAAAAAGATCATCTGTATCTCTATCGATATCACAATTTGAAAAAGCTTTCTATGCCTGCATTGCGCACACTCCCTGACAATGCCTTTTATGAGTGTTTAGTATTGGAAGAAGTTTTCCTTGATCGTGTAGAACGAATCGGTATCAATGTATTTGCTTGCGCTTCTTTTACCGAGTTGTATATTCCTCATGCAAATCGTATTTCGCCCGATGCATTCAAAAAGACCGAGCTTCGTACACTCCACGGTATACATGGAAGTTATGCTGAAAGTTGGGCAAAAGAAAACGAGTACGGCTTTGTGGATATCGAAAACGATTATATCCCCGAATACGGTGATCTTTCGGTCAATCCTGCTGACTTGGTTTATTATCCGGTTGTGCAGAGCGAGGTTGATGGAAAAGCATACGGATATCAAGGCGTTTCAATTGCACATGACCGCAAAGGGAATCTGTATTTATATGTTGATCGTTGGGACACCTATGTAAAGACGCCCTTCAAGCAATACGTAAATTATGCAGAAGATACGGTCAATTTAATGTCTCAAACTGCGGCTATTTGCGGCGATTACGTGTGGTTGATCGCACCCAATCATGAAGGCTTGGAAAGCCTATCAATCGTTCGTATTGATAAAAATGGCAATCAAATTTTTGGCAAGTTAGGGTTGAGCGGGATTTCTTACATAGGAAATCTTACATGTCATTTCAGCACCGAAAATGATGGCAAAATGATGTTCTCATATTTTGACGGAAATATAAGCTACTATCTGTGCTTGTATGAAACACATGACGGGGGTGTTACTTGGAATCCGATCAGTTCTGACAGTCTCCCTCATTCTCTCGGAAATGCAAGAATGGCTGAAAACTACCGAGCAATGGGCTTCATAAACGATCAGATTGGATTTGTAAGCTTATGTTACAAATTTGTTGAAGATCCTTTTGCTCGCACATGGTTGACCTTTGATGGCGGAAAAACTTGGAATTGGTTAAACATCCAAGTTCCCTCGGACATATTAAAAGACGGTTACGGAGAGGTCGTTGCATTGAAGTACGATAACGATAAACTGATTTTGACCATTGTTATTCGTGGCGGAAGTTTCATGAATAATATCTGCTACGAGTACATTTCCACCGATAACGGATCAATGTGGACTCTGCAATATGATTGAGTCACCACTTCGTCTTTTTCTTTAATACCTCGTAAAGAGACACGAAGCTTTGATGACGCGAACGCGCGACCTTCCCCTCTCGCATGGCGGCAATGATCGCGCATCCGTCCTCTTTGGTGTGCGAGCATTTTGTGTAGCGACATTCTCCGATATACGGCACAAATTCGCGGAAGGTCAAGGGCAGGTCTTCCTTGTCAAAAAAGTCGAACCGCTCAAAATCCAGCATGGTAAAGCCGGGCGTGTCGGCAAGAAAGCCGCAGTCGGTGTCGTCCGAAAGCGGGTAAAGCTCCACGTGCCGCGTGGTGTTCTTTCCGCGCTCGATGCGGTGGCTGATCTCGCCCGTCTCCAGCTTCAAGCCTGGAAACAGCTCGTTGAGCATGGTCGATTTTCCAACCCCCGACGCGCCCGAAAATGCCGCAACCTTACCATCAAGATGCGTGTTTACGTATTCCTTCAGTGCCTTCTTTCCGTCATCCACGCCAATGCCCGTGCGGAACGCCGCAAAGCCCGCATTGCGGTAAAGCGACTCCAGCTCCTCGGCATACGCAGGGGCAAGCTCGCTTTTGGTCACGACGATCACAGGCTCAATATGATTATACTCGGCGATCGAAATCAGCTTGTCAACCGTCTCCAAAATGGGATCGGGCGCGGCGGCGGCAAGCATAACGAACAGAACGTCAAGGTTTGCCATCGGTGGACGGATCAGCGCGCAGGAGCGCTCGCATACGCGGTCGATCGCGATCCCCGTACCGTCGGGGGACGGAAGAACTTGACCGTTCCGGGTTGTAAACGACGTGTCGTCGTAGGAGACCTCTACCACGTCTCCCACCAGAAGTGCGCCCTTCTTGTGCAGTACTCCGCGACCGCGCGCGAAGACCGTCTGCCCATCAAGCGGCATCGGCTCACACCCCTCGCTATGTAGGCGCGACGCACCGTCCCATAAACGCACCGTAAACAGTCCGCCAACACCCTTGATCACTCGTCCGTAGCTCGTATAGGTCATCAAATCTCTTTTTACCTGCTTTCAAAAAATTCTATCTTTAAAATATTCCAACTATATGTCCGCGTTTATACTAATCTCTAAATAAAATCTTATTTTTTGTTTTTGTCAGAAACTTCTTGAAAGAAGTTTCCGACACCTTCAAGAACTTTTACCGCGTTTTATGGATAGATAAAAGCGTTTATGCTCTGCCTCGAACCGTTATTCGGGGCATAAAAGGGGGTGTTTGTAAACAGACGGAAAGGTACTGCCGCAAGATTTCAGGGGCCACCGAGACCCTGAAATCTCCACAAATATTGTTTCGCATGGAACAACCTTTTTGGATCGGGCAGGGTCTCGGCGGTCCCTGACCGATAGCGGGAGTACCATTCCATCTATTCGCGCCCTTCCCCACTCATGCCCTCAATAATCGTTCGGGGCAGAGCATTGTCGCTTTTATGTATCCTATAAATGCGTGAAAAGCTTTGAGGGGTGTCGGGGAACTTTCTCGAAAGTTCCCTGACAAAAAAACTCACTCCTCAACCCCTCGGCTGACAAAAAGCGTTACGCGCGTGCCTGCGGCGACGACGGTATTTGCCTGATAGCTTTGACGGACGACCGTACCGACCGCCCCTTCGGAATCGATCTCAACGACCTCTCCGACCGTAAGCTGAGAGAGCCAAAGACGCACGAGCGCGTCGCTCCGCGACAGTCCCGTCAGATCGGGAACCTTCACGGTCTTGCTCGGTGTCCCCGCGCTGACCGTCAGCGTTACCCTGCCGCCCTTTGGGAGAAGCGTCCCCGCGCGCGGCTCGCTGGCAAGCACCGTCCCCTCGGGATGCGCGCCCGTTTGCGCGACCGTCTCCACCGCAAAGCCGAGCGACCGAAGCTCCGCAACCGTCTCTCGCACCTCGCGTCCTACCACATTGGGAAGCGTCACCGACTCCTCGCCAAGGCTCACCACCACCGCGATCCGACACCTCGGATTTTCGGCGGTCAGCTTGCGAAAGCTCCCCCCAACCGGCGTTTGCGACAGCACCACCCCGGCAGGCGTCTCGGCGTCGTAGCGGTACTCGGTTTCAAGGTCCGCCCACTCGCCAAGCTCGGCTTCCTCTACCGTCTGACCGATCAGGCTCGGGATCTCGACCGACACCGACGCCTCGCCAAACGGCGCAAACAAATTGTCAAATACGATCCAACCCGTCGCTATCGCCATCAATACCGACACCAGCGCCGCCCGCCGCCACGTTCTCATGCTATCACCTCTTTGGAGTTATGTAGAGGGATGCGGGGGGGTTCTTGGGGGAACTTCTTGAAAGAAGTTCCCCCAACCCCCTTCAAGAACTTTTATCGCGTTTTATGGATAGATAAAACCGTTTATACTCTGCCCCGAACCTTTATTCAGGGCATAAAGGGGAAGGTTTGCAAACAGATCGTCAGGTACTGCCGCAAGAACGCAGGGGCCACCGAGACCCTGCGTTCTCCTTCATTGTTGTTTTACATCGGAAAACAACCCTTCACTTTCACAAAACGCAAATTTCACTGCGTGACCAAGCGCGATCGCGCTTGGTCACGTTTTCATCGCCGCTCTACGGAGCTGACCGCAGGACGCGTTGATGTCCGCACCGAGCTTGCGGCGCACGGTGGCACGGATCCCTTTGGCTTCGAGGGTCTTGGCAAAAGCCGCGACCGCATTCCTTGAGGAATGCTGAAATCCGCTTTCGCTCACCTCGTTGACGGGAATGAGATTGACGTGAATGGGCATCGTCTCGGTACGCGACCGAAGCTTGGCGTTGAGCACGCGAGCAAGCTTATTTGCATTCTCCACGGAATCGTTCTTTCCCGCAATCAGCGTATATTCAAAGGAAATGCGTCTGCCGGTTTTGGCATAATAGGCACGGCAGGCATCAAGAAGCATATCCACACCAAAGCGATTGTTAATGGGCATGATCGCCGAGCGCGTTTCATCGTCGGGCGCGTGGAGCGAGATCGACAGCGTGATGGGAAGATCCTCCTCCATCAGCATCATGATCTTATCCACAAGTCCACAGGTGGAGAGCGAGATGTGACGGTAACCGATGTTGATACCGTCCTCGCAGTTCACCAAGCGCAAGAATTTCAACACGTTGTCGTAGTTATCAAGCGGCTCTCCGATTCCCATCATCACAATGTTGGAAATGCGTTCTCCAAGATCCTTTTGTGCCGCGATCACCTGACCGAGCAGCTCCCCGGGGGTCAGATTTCGGACCCTGCCCCCAATGGTTGAGGCGCAAAATTTGCACCCCATGCGACAGCCGACCTGCGACGAAATACAAATGGTGTTGCCATGCTCGTATTTCATCACAACGCTTTCCACACAGTTTCCGTCGGAAAGCGCGAACAGATATTTCATCGTTCCGTCGATCGCGGAGACCAGCTTCTGCTCGACTGCGGGTAAGTGCCACACGAAGGCATCCCGCAGTTTTTGCTGCAGCCGTTTGCCAAGATTGGTCATTTCGTCGGGAGAAAGTCCTCGGTGAAGCTGCGGAAAGATCTGCTTTGCGCGGTATTTTGGTTCACCCGCCGAAAGCATCCATTCCTCAAGCTCCCATATCTCCATGGATAAAAGCTCCCGCTTCAACTCATTTTCCATAGCAACGTCTCCTTTCTTATTCTGTGTCTTGTAAGACCGATTTATTTGTGTAAAAAATTTGAAATATCATGACGGGCGATTCGCGAATCGCCCCTACGGGTTTACAATAATTCTAATAGATGTTCGTTTTTGTTTGTAGGGACAGACTTGTAAAAAAATTAAGCGTTGTGCGCTAATCCGTGGCAAAGCAACATTCGTGGAGTTTTCAGGGTCTCGGTGGCCCCGCCTTCTCGAAGAGAAGGTGTAAAACTCTGCGGCAGCACCTGCGGAGCTGTCCGCAAACTTCCCCCTTTATGCCCTAACCAATCGTTCGGGGCAGAGCATAAACGCCTTTATCTATCCATCAAATGCGGTGAAAGTTTTGAAGGGAGTCCAGAGGGAAACTTTTTCAAAAGTTTCCCTTTGGCGCGTCCTTCTTCATTACAGCAAAATAGAAGCCGTCGGTGGCGTCGGTGTCGGGGTAGAGGGTGCGTTCGCGCAGGAGAGAGAACTCGGGGTGCGATGACAGAAAGCGTGCGACGTTTTCACCGTTTTCCTCGGGCAGGAGCGTGCAGGTGGAATAGACCAAAAGTCCGCCCGACCTCACGTACAGGCTCGCCGTGTTCAGGATCGAAAGCTGAATATCGGGCAACGCCGCGCTCTTGGCAGGATCCTTGTAGCGAAGCTCGGGCTTCTTTGCGAAGACGCCAAATCCCGAGCAAGGCACGTCACACAAAACACGGTCGGCAATCCCAAGCCATTCCTCATTCAAATCGCGCGCGTCACGCGCAACCGTCTCAATGATCGAAAGACCTAACCGCGAAGCACCGCTCTCCACTAAGGAGAGCTTGTTTTTGTGCAGGTCGCATGCGATCACACGCCCCTCGTTTTGCATATCGATCGCCGCGCCAAAGGACTTTGATCCCGGGCAGGCACAAGCGTCGATCACCGTCATGCCCGCGTGCGCGTCGAGCGCTTCCACACAGAGCTGGGACGCTTCGTCCTGCACGAAAAACGCGCCATTTTCAAAATCGGGAAGCGCGCCAACCGATGCCGCCGATAAACAGATCCCCGTGTTCGCCTCAGGGGTGGGTTCTGCATCAAAGCCCGCGTCCGAAAGCAGGCGTAAGTACTCCTCGCGCGACCGGCAAAGCGTGTTGACGCGCAAGGTCAAGGGGGGCTGACGGTCGAACGCCGCCAAAAGCCCCTCGGCGCGTGCCTCCCCAAAGCGATCAACAAAGACCGCGCACAGAGCAGGCAAAAACGAATACCGCACCGACAAATATGCAATCAGATCTCTTTTGCGGTCGGGGTACGAGACCACCTTCCCCGCACGCAAAAAGGCACGCAGGACGGCGTTGACAAACCCCTTGGTACGGCGCGGCGCAAGCTCCACGGTCTCGTTGACCGCCGCATGATCGGGAACACGGTCAAGATAGGCAAGCTGATAAAGCCCCAAGCGCAACAGATTGCGCGTTTCGGGATCGATCTTCCCAGCGCGTGACGCCAAGGCGTCGATCTGATAATCAAGCGTCAATTGCCGCTCGATCGTGCCGTACACGAGAGCGGTAAGCAGTCCGCGGTCGATCTCGGCGATCCCCTCGCGCCGCAGTGCCGTGTCAAGCGCAATATTGGAATATTGCTCTGCACTGCCGCACTTGTTCAGAATTTTGAGCGCAACGGCTCTGACGTTTGCCATGTCAGCGCCTTCTGTTGTTGGCAAGAATGATCAGACGCAGGAGCGACAAAAGCGAGCTTGCCAACGCCGCCACGTAGGTCATCGCGGCAGCCGACAAGACCTTTCTCGCGTCCCGGACCTCGTCCTCGTACAGCACGCCGCAATCGCGGATCCCATCGAGCGCGCGCGCCGATGCGTTAAACTCCACGGGGAGCGTAACCAGCTGAAAGAACGTTGCCAGCGAGAAGCAGGCAATGCCCGCGAGCATCAGTCCGTATCCCATCGCGCCAAGCAAAAGACCGATCAGAAAGAGCGGCATGGCAAGACCCGAGCCGATACGGCAGGCGGGAATGATGCTCATACGAAGCTTGAGAGGACCGTAGCCCTCGGCATGCTGAAGCGCGTGTCCCGCCTCGTGGCAGGCAACGCCGATCGCCGCGGTGCTGTCGGAATGATAGACCGCGTTCGACAGATAGAGTGTCCTGTTGCGAGGATCGTAGTGGTCGGAAAGATCTCTGCCCGGATACAGAACGATCTGTACGTCGTGCAGTCCGTTGGCGTCGAGCATTCTACGCGCGGCTTGCGCGGCGTTGATCCCTCTGTGCGAGGCGACCCGACTATATTTTTGGAACGTGGAATTGACCTTGAATTGCGCCCACAGGGTAAACGCCATCGCAGGCAACACCAAAAGGATCGTCCAATCGTAATAAAACCATCCAAATAACATAATTTTCTCCTTTTTTTCGTGGGGAACTTTTTGAAAAAAGTTCCTCACACCCCTCAAAAACTTTCACACAAAGGGTTTTGAAATAATATTTTAATTTTGTGGATCAATTCGAGCAATTGCTCCCGCATAGTTTTACACCTTCTCTGCGAGAAGGCGGTGCCACCGAGACCCTGAAAACTCCACAAAGTTAGTTTTTTTCCCAAGTCTTTTTGTGATCTTGGCAGAAGCATTTGAAAACGCCCTTACTTTCCCAACACGTCGCCCTTGCCGATCTTTCTTCCATTGATAAAGTCGGCGGAGGACATTCTCTTTTTTCCCTCGGGAAGCACTGTGAGCAGGTTGATAGCCCCCGCGCCGCAGGCAACCGTGATCTTGCCGTCCGCGGTGGAGACGACCTCACCCGCATTCGCAGAAACGCTCTCTTCTGCGACCTCTGTAGCAATGACCTTGAGCATTTTCCCGTCGGGCGTGTAGGTAAAGGCAAGCGGGATCGGAGACAGACCGCGAATTTGGTCGTGTACCTCATGTGCCGATCTTGAAAAATCGATCACGCAATCGCTCTTTTCGATCTTTGCGGCATATGTCGCACGCGCGTCGTCCTGCTTGATGCGTGTCAGCGTCCCATTTTTGAGTGAATCGAGCGTGCGGATCAGCGTCTCGGCACCGCAGGCTCCCAATTTATCATGCACCGTTTCGAAGTTATCATGCTCGGAAATTTCAATTTTTCCGACGAGAAGCATATCTCCCGTGTCAAGACCGACGTCCATCATCATGGTCGTCACGCCCGTCTCACGTTTTCCCTCCATAATGGCACGCTGCATGGGGGCGGCACCGCGGTATTCGGGCAGAAGCGAGCCGTGTACGTTGATACAGCCGTGCTTTGGATATTCCAACACGTTTTGCGGCAAAATTTTACCGTAAGCCACCACCACGATCAGCTCGGGATCGAGCGACGCAAGAAGCGACGCAAACTCCTCGCCGCGCAGGGTGTTCGGCTGATAGACGGGCAAGCCCTGCTCCTCGGCGTAGACCTTCACGGGCGGCGGCGTCAGCGTATATCCGCGTCCCTTGGGCTTGTCGGGCTGTGTCACAACGCCGATCACGTTCTCGCCCGCTTCCACAAGCGCACGGAGAGAAAAGAGCGCAAAGTCGGGCGTTCCCATAAATAAAATACGCATTATTTCACTTCCTTTATCGTACAGTCGATAAACAGCTTTCCGTCAAGATGGTCGATCTCGTGACAGAGCGCACGCGCCAACAGGTCGCTTCCCGTGACCTCAAAGATCTCGCCGTGACGGTTGGTCGCACGGACGGTTACGTGTCTCGGTCGCTTGGTAATGCCCCAGCGTCCCGGGATCGACAGACACCCCTCCTGCTCCTGCTGCTCTCCCGCAAAGGAGATGATCTTGGGGTTGATCAGCTCGATCACCTCGCCCGGCTCGACCTCCACCACCGCAATGCGGCGCAAAATGCCCACCTGCGGCGCGGCAAGACCGCAGCCGTCGGCGTCACGCATGGTCTCGATCATATCGTCAAGCAGCGTGATCGTGCGAGGTGTGATCTTTTCTACAGGACGGCAGACCTTACGCAGAGTCTCGTCCCCCATTTTTACAATTTTCAGCTTTGCCATTTCGTATTCCTTTCCGATCCCTCTTGGATAAGGATCGATCTCTACTATAAATTTGACGGGTTGATATCCACACTCAGCATGGCTGCTCTCCCTACCTTTGAGCTAAAGGCACAGAAAAGCTCCGACAGCATGGAAAGCGTGCGGCGGTTTTGCTTGCACTTGAGCACCATGCGCATACGGTATTTGTTATCCACGCGGTACACAGGAGCTTCAAACGGACCGAATACCACGAGCGAGACGTCGTTGTATTCCCCCCCGGAGTATTCGCGAAGAAGGTCAGAAAGCAGGCGGCTCGCCCGCCATACCTCCTGCTCCACCGCACCCGTGACCGTGAGCAGGACGATATCGCAAATCGGCGGAAAAACGAGCATACGGCGCAATCTCACCTCGCGCTCGTAAAAGCCCTCGTAATCCTGACGGCGCGCCAATGCGACAATGTCGCCGTCGGGATTGTTGGTCTGAATGATCGCCATACCACTCTTTTCTCTGCGGCCCGCACGTCCGATGACCTGCGTCAGCATCGAAAAGGTGCGCTCCGAGGCGCGGTAGTCGTCAAGATAGAGCGACGCGTCGGCAAGCAGTACTCCCACGAGCGTCACGTCGGGAAAATCATGTCCCTTGGTCACCATCTGTGTACCAAGCAAAATATCGTACTTATGCGCGCGAAAATCGGCAAGCATCTCGTCGTAGGCAAATTTTGTGGTCGTGGTGTCGGCGTCCATGCGCAAAATGCGCGCCGTGGGCAATAGGTTTTGAAGCTCCTCCTCCACGCGTTGCGTGCCAAATCCCTGACGCGACAGATGCTCCGACGAGCAGGAAGGGCAAATACGCGGGATCGCGCGGCGGCTGCCGCACCAATGGCAGACCAGGTCGCCCTCGGCATAAGTACCGCGACGGGTATGATAAGTCATTGCCACCGAGCAGTTGGGACATAGGATCGCCTCACCGCATGAGCGACAGCTCACGAAATGGTTATATCCTCGGCGGTTCAAAAAAAGAACCGCTTGCTCCCCGTGTGAAACCACACGGCAAAGCTCCTCCATCAGGCGCGTTCCGAGAGGCGACACGTTTCCAAGCCGCGTCTCGCGCCGCATATCGGAAATTTCCACGCGCGGAAGCACCGCCCCTCCAAAGCGTTTCGTCAGACGGATCAGCGTATAGGTGCCGTCTTTTGCCTTGGCGTAGCTTTCCAGCGACGGCGTTGCCGACGCGAGAAGCATGAGCGCACGATTTTGCGCACAACGGTAGCGCGCCACGTCACGCGTGTGATATTTGGGATTTTGATCGGATTTGTAGGTATGCTCCTGCTCCTCGTCGATGATGATCGCGCCGAGGTTTTTCACGGGAGAAAAGACGGCAGAGCGCGTACCGATCACAAGGTCGGCATCGCCGTTTTTGATACGGCAGTAGGCATCGTATCGCTCGCCTGCCGAAAGTCCCGAATGAATGACCGCCACGCGCGAGCCATACCGTGCGCAGAAGATCGATACCGATTGCGGCGTGAGCGCGATCTCCGGCAAGAGCAGGATCACGCCGCGACCGCCGTTCAGAAGACGGTCGATCAGTGCCGTCATGACCACGGTCTTTCCGCTTCCCGTTACGCCGTGGAGAAGTGCCGCCTTCGCCTCACCCGAATCAACGAGTGACGAAAGCGTCTTCACCGCCGCGTCCTGCTCCTCATTGAGCGACAGCGGTGTTTGCCCCACGAATTTTGCTTCGGCATAGGGGTTGCGATCTACACGTCTCTCGTGCGCCTGCACAACCCCCTTTGAGGAAAGCCCCTTGATGACCGCGTCGGTCACACCCGCGCGCGATCTCCACTCGGCACTCGTCAGCGGCTCGTCGCTCTCGGACAGCACGCGCAAGGCGTCTTTTTGCTGTGCCGTGCGCAGCGAAACCGTTCCGATCTTGCCGCCGCCAAGAAGCGTTTGCACCTGCTCTCCCGAAAACGCGACGCGCCAAACACGCTCGGTACGCCCATCCGACGCATCCTTCAAAAGAACGTTCTTTTGCAAAGCCCCGTGCGTGACGAGCCGCCGCAGACGCGTTTCCACACCCGCACCGAAATGCTCGCGCAAAGCCGTCAGCGTCGCGCCGCCGCGTTCGCAAATATATTCATATACGAACAAATCCGACGAGAAACGGTCGTCGGAATCGGTTGGTATGAAGCCTGCTTGGGGCATATATTGCGTAATCAAACGCGTGAGTGCCGATGCGGGTACCATGGCACGCACAGCATCCCCCGTCGAGCAAAGCGTCCTTTGCTTCATAAACTCGCAAAGCCCCAGAAGCTCCCCGTCAAGCGATACTCTTTCGGGACAGACCGAAAGGACCGACTTGTGCTCTGCATACGAGGAATGCTCGCGCACCTCGCGCACCAAGCCCAACCGCCGATGGTTTGCCGTTCCGAAGGGAACCGTAACAAACACACCGGGGCGTATCTCCTCTGCAAGCTCGGCGGGGATCGCGTAATCGTACACCCCGTCGATCGCAAAGGGATTTTCCAGCAGGCAAACGCCCGCAAAAGAAGGGGAGTGGATCATAAAATTCCTTACGCGTTTTCCTCGGCGTCGGTCGCCTCGGTCACAGCCTCGACCGCCTCGGCATCGGTCTCGGCAGCCGTCGTATCGGCGGTCTCCTCGATCTCTCCGGCGTTCTGCTCGATACTGTAATCGCCGCGGTGAATGCGGTTGATCGCCACCTTAACTGCCTTTTCGTCGCGAAGCTCGCGATCGATGATGCTGGCGCTCAGTGCGCGGTCAGTCTCCTTGTTACCGGTAGCAGACTTCTCTACAAGCTCGTGCTGGCGCACGTACTCGTCGGTGATCAGGCGCGCGCATTTTGCGGTGGCAAGTGCCAGCTCGTAGCGGTTAAATTTTCCCTGTGTCAGTTCGTCAATGGTTGGATAAAGCATTGTT